>JBPCTC010000023.1:0-9462 GCA_051006535.1 Minisyncoccia bacterium | reverse complement strand
ATAGTGAAGGATGATATTGCTTTTAATGAAGAAGGTCCTACCACACTGTCGCTTACAATTGCGTTATCAAAATATGCACCACTTGCCGCATAATTGGCTTCAACGAAAAAGTGTTGGTTATCCAAAGAAGCTAATCCGTCAACACTACAAAGTAAAGAGCCTCCACGGTATATCTGGTAACCAGTGGCTGTTAATGTCATCTTATATGTGCCATCAGCTGCTCCTCCAGCACAAACAGGACTTGCTATAGGTGAACCATTTTGCCAAATAAAAGCCACAATACCACCACCTGAGTGAGCAGTAATATCAAGAAGATATGCATTTTTTCCAGAACCAGCAAAGTTTGTGTCTCCATAGCCTATCAATGTATCACTAGAATTAGTTGTTACATCTATAGTAAAAGAAGTATTATTAGAACGTGGATAAGTAGAAGCAGTGCTTAGGCTTGTAGCACCCCATGCACCACCTAAACTATTTTTAACGATTAAATAGTTATTTTGAGTTACATTTGTACCAGAAGGATCAACTTTCGTCCATTTTACAAGATCTATATTTGATCCAGTAAAATCATCGGCCATTAAAGTTGCAGCTTTTATAGTGTTAATGCCGATTAAAAAGCAAAAAATTAATAGTATAGTTAAAAAATTAAACTTATTTTTACTGAAAATCATTTGGTTATTATATCATATATTAATAAAAAATAAATTAATACATTTACATCATATTAAATAATTTTAATCTTCCTTCTACAACTTGTTCTATAGCGTCCACTGCCGGTGTAAGTATTTTCGCAGGATTTATTTCATTTGGTTGGTTTTCTATAGAAGTTTGTACTGCATCACGGTATGCCAAACGTATTTCGGAATTTATATGCACAACAGAAATACCCGCCTGTATTGCGTTTGTAAAATCTTCGTCGGTAAGTCCAGACCCACCGTGTAACACAAGTGGTATACCAACTGTGTTTTTGATTTCTTTTACTAATTGTGCATTTATGTGTGGTTTACCAGTTTTAATTAAACCATGTATTGAACCAACGGATGGTGCAAACATGTCTATACCTGTTTGTTCTACAAAACTTTTTGCATCTTCTGGTTTGGTTAGTATACCTGCACCTTCGGGTATAGTTTCCTTTATATCTGAACCAGAACCTATAAAACCAAGTTCGGCTTCAACCATTACATCTGTATTATTAATTTTATTATATTCGTGGGCATAGTCTACACATTGTTTTGTTATTTTTATATTTTCATCTAGTGGTAGTTTTGTTCCATCTATAATAACCATATCAAAACCTATATCTATACATTTTTTTACTGATTCAAAACTTGCATGGTGGTCTGCATTTAAAAATATCGGATAGGCGTCTCGTTGTCGGATTGTATTTACCAAAGCCACAACTTCTTCTGTACCAACAAACTTTTCTTCACCTTCTGAAACACCTATTATAACAGGAACATTGTAACCAACTTCTATTGAAAGCTTTTTAACAGCATTATATATACCATGCAAACCTTCTAAGTTAGAAATATTAAAATGCCCCACAGCCACACCCCTACCGCTTGCTTCGTGTATATATTCACGTAATGTTTTCATTTTTACATTATAGCATATACATAAAAACCTATGCTATAATATAAAAATGGATAACAATTCTGAAAAAATACAATTTTTAGCTATCGGTGACATAGTTACCGAACCTTTTATAAAACTACAAGACGCACAAGTTACATGCCAACTTGATAACGAAAACTGTGTACTATCTATGCGTTATGGCGACAAAATACCATACGAATCAGTTACATTGTGCCGTGCTGTTGGTAACAGTGCCAATGCAGCAGTTGCGGCAGCTAGACTGGGTGTAAAAAGTGCCTTGATGTCGTACATAGGTGACGACGAAATAGGTTGTGGAAATATAGAAGAACTAAAAAAGAACAATGTTATTATCGACCACATGGTTACAGTGCCTGGCCATGATTCAAACTACCATTTTGTATTGTGGTATGACGTAGACCGTACAATACTAATTAAGCACACAGAATTTCCATACGAATTTCCGATGAATATGGACGAACCAGAGTGGATATATTTTTCATCTATTGCAAGCAACGCACTACAATACCATTTACAACTAACCGAATACCTTAAACAACACCCCAACGTTAAACTTGCTTTCCAACCTGGAACTTTTCAAATAAAACTTGGAACCAAAGTTTTGTCTGAACTTTACCAACACACTGAAATACTTTTCTGTAACAAAGAAGAAGCCCAACGCATACTAGAAACGCCCGACGAACACGACATGACAGTATTAATAAAAAACATGCATTCTATCGGCCCCAAAAAAGTTGTTATTACTGACGGGTCAAAAGGTCTAGACGCATCTGATGGCGTAAACACATATACACTTTCAGAATACCCAGATATTGCCCCACCAGTAGAACGCACAGGTGCCGGCGACGCAACTAGTTCTACAATAGTAGCAATGATGTCTACAGGAATGTCTTTTAAAGACGCATTAAGGTACGGACCGATAAATTCAATGTCTGTAGTACAACACATAGGTGCCCAAGCAGGTTTGTTAAGCAAAGAAAAAATAGAAGAATACATTAAAAACGCACCAGAAGACTACCAAGTAGTAAAATTATAAAATAAAACACCTCGTATACTATACGAGGTGTTTTATTTTATTAAATAGTTGGTTGTGTTACTTCGGTTGGTGTTTCTATATTTGTTTCTGCGTGTACAGTTTCTGTATTGTTAATATTTACATTTTCAGTATTTGTTGAAACAGATGATTCAAAGTTTTTCTTTGTGTCTTCATAGAACTTTACCAGTGTTGCCTGCATGTATGGGGCTAACCATATAAAACCTATACCAAAAGTTGGTATACACAACAAAACCCAACCCAAAAAACGAAGTCCAAGGTAAAACAGCTTTGCTTTATTACCATCCATCATTTTTTTACTTTTACGAAGTGCTTCTAATGGTTTTAAATTTGGTTCGTCAACTAGTATATAAAATACTAACGCATAACTATATGCAGCTATAATACCAGGAATTATAAATAACAATGTCCATAGAAATATAAACAACATTTGTAGTAAATACGCACCAAGAGTGCGGCCATAGTGGTTAAAACCATCAAACAACTGTTCGATAGAAACTTCTTTACCTCTTGATAGGTTTAAGAAGTACACAGCTGTACCATACAAAAAAGCCCCACTTATAAAGTATGTTAACAACCAACCAATAACAGGAATAAAGTTAGCAGCCATAACTATAGCCATAGATAGAAAAACTATACCTATAGATTTACTCCATTTGTCTTTTAATATTTCGCGAGCTTGTGCCATAAGCACTTTGTTTTCTGTTTTCATGTGTACCATTATATAAAATTATAAAAAAATGCACAAACACTATTCTTTTGTGTTTAGTGCATAACTAGATGTATCTACTGTTTCAGCAAAAGAATTTGATGTATGAATAATAAAAACAGTAACACCACCACCCAAAACAGTTATAAGAAATAAACTATAAATAAATTTGATTTTCTTGTTCATAAAATTCTTTTTTAATAAATAAATTATACCACAAGGCACCCCAAAAAGACTTTATAATGGGTCTTGGAAATATATTCATTATATGGTATAATAACACCCACATGTCGTTTATACTGATAATCTTTTACATATTTACATTTCTGGCAGTTTATGTTCAGATTTTTTTTCTTGTTACATATTTTGAAAATAGAAAAAAAATACTGATTAGAAAAAATGACATAGAACTAGCACACTACCCCACTGTTACGATAATAGTACCTTGTTACAATGAAGAAAAAACGGTTGGTTTAACAATGGAATCTTTATTAAACATGTCTTACCCCAAAGACAAACTACGTATTATAGTAGTAGACGATGGGTCTAAAGATAACACATGGGACGTACTACAAAAATACAAAGACAACTCTATAGTTTCTATATATAAAAAAACAAACGGCGGCAAACACACAGCGCTAAATTTTGGACTAGAACATACAACCAGCGAACTAGTTGGGTGTTTAGATGCAGATTCTTCTGTACATCCTGAAGCATTGAAACGCATCATAACAGTTTTTGATAACCCTAAAACCATGGCAGTGTCGCCTTCTATTGTTGTTCGTGATCCAAAAACCATTACCGAATTTGCACAAAGAGCAGAATACGACATGGCGCATTACAACAAAAAAATGTTGGCTTTCATTGAAGGTATACACGTAACACCTGGGCCTTTTTCTATTTTCAGAAAAAAAGTTTTCGACGATCTAGGCCCATACCGTAAGGCTCATCAAACCGAAGACCAAGAAATAGCATTGCGTATGCATAAACATGGTTATGCCATAGACCACTGCCCAGACGCGTATGTTTATACAAAAGGCCAAAAAACAGTTCCTAAACTTTACCGTCAGCGTGTACGTTGGATTTATGGTTTTATAAAAAATGCACAAGACTATAAAGAATTGATATTTAAACCAAGGTATGGAACAGTTGGTATGTTTACACTTCCATCTGGACTTATATCTGTATCTGCTGTAGTGGTTTTAATGTTCTTTATGGTGTCACGTATATATAATTATGTTAGTGAAAAAGCAGTCCAACTAAGCACTGTTGGTATAGGGCACATAATAAAACCAAACTTTTCTTTTGACTTTTTTTATGTTGATACTCGTGCATTCTTGTTTTTATCTGTAATGTTGTATATATTAATAATCATTGCACTATTAAACGGACGTCGCATGATATATGGTAGAAAAGCTTTTTCATGGGACATCGTTTTATTCTTTGTAGTGTACACAGTAGTTGCACCATTTTGGGTTTTAAAAGCAATATGGAATGCCTTAACTAAACGTGAAGCTAGCTGGACAGATGAACGCGATTATTTATTAGAAGAAATTTAAATTATATGAAAAACGATTGGGGTAGATATATTATAGTATTTTTTATTACAGTGGCATTGTTTGCTGTTGCCGGCGGGCTTTCTAATTTCTTTTCAAACAAAAAAGTAGAATCTATACGGGTAGCTCAAGATAAACTTTCTACAGACATATTGTCTTCTGAAACACAGTTTGCATTGTTGTCAGAACTGTCTTGTACCCAAGACGACGGTGAAGAAAACCTTTCGTCAGAACTTGGAGACTTATCAGAAAAAATAGAATACAGCGACAAAAACCTAAAAGGTAACGCAGACGCACTAGAACTAAAACGCTATTATTCTATACTTGAAATAAAAGACTACTTGTTAACAAAAAAAGTTAATGAACGTTGTGGGCTAAAACGCATACCAGTTCTTTACTTTTATACAACAGCAGAAAACTGCACTGAATGTACAAAACAAGGTTATGTGTTAACCGAACTACGTAACAAATACCCTAACCTACGTGTTTATTCTTTTGATTATAGTTTAGATTTATCTGCATTAAGAGCTTTGTTAAAAATCTACCACATCGAAGACACAAAACTACCAGCGTTGGTTATAAACGAACATAAAGTTACAGGTTTTCAGTCTATAGAAGATATAGAAAAAATAGAGCCTAAAATAGTAAAAATAGAAGCTCAAAGAAAAGCTTCTATAGAAAACAAAGCAAAAGCACAGTAAATATAAAAGCGATCATGATGTGATCGCTTTTATATTTATAAAATTTCTTTTACTTTTTTTATAATACCATCAACACCCATACCATAATGTTCTATAAGTTCTTCAGGTGTACCCGACTGACCAAATTTGTCATTTACCCCAACAAAACCCATATGTACTGGATGGTTTTTAGCTAAACATTCTGCAACAGCACTGCCCATACCACCTGCTATTTGGTGTTCTTCTACTGTAACAACCTTTCCGGTTTCCATTGCAAGGTTTGTTATAGATTCTACATCGAGTGGTTTTATAGTTGCAAGGTTTATTACTTTTACATTTACACCTTCTTGTTCTAGTTGCTTTGCAGCAAGTAATGCTTTGTGTACCAATGCACCTGTAGCAATAATACCAACACGTGCCAAACCCTCCTGGGGTGTAAACATTATTTGTGCTTTACCTAAAACAAAAGGCGTGTCTACTGTTGTTATGATTGGAGTTTTTTCACGAGCTAAACGTAAATACGCAGGTTTGCCAAGCTTGGCTAATGCTAGTGTTGCCTTTTTAGCTTCTATTGCATCGCATGGTGACACAACAACCATGTTTGGTATAACGCGTGTTATAGCAATGTCCTCGACAGCTTGGTGGGTACCACCGTCAGGGCCCACAGACACACCGGCATGACTACCAGCGATAATTACAGGCCGGTCGTTATAACATATTGTTGTACGAATCTGTTCCCAGTTTCTACCTGGACTAAACATAGCGTAACTTGAGATAAAAGGTATCTTACCCATCGCAGACATACCTGACGCGACAGATGCCAAGTTTTGTTCTGCAATACCAACTTGGACAAAACGGTTTGGAAATACATCGCGGAATAAATGCATTTGTGTAGACTCGGTCAAGTCTGCACATAGACCAACAACACGTTCGTCTAACTTCCCTGCTTCTAGCAAACCCTCACCAAAACCTTTACGTATTGGAACTTGTTCTACATCTACATCAAAAAGTTTTATATTTAGTTTTAAATTTTCGTTTAACATATTATTCGCATCTTTTTAAATTAACATTCCAGACATAATTTGGTGGACATTTTGGCATAAATTTTTCATGCTCTTTTTTTAAATTATAATTATCAATGAAAAATATTGTACTTACGATTAAAATTAAAATAATCTGAACTATAATCCTAACTTTTAAATTATTTAAAAAATTTATCTTGTTTCTTAATATTCTAGTTAGATATATAAGAATGATTATTATTGGAATTATAATATTAAACAACAAAGTAATATTAAAATTCAAAGAACTAGGTTGCGAACAAGGGTATTGAACACATTCGACAACTCCTCTTGTTAATGCAAGTGAAAGCCATATAAAAAAATATGCGGGCAATATTAAAAATACATCATAAACAATACCCCAAATTTTGTTTTTTGATTTTTGTTGTATTGTATTTACTTGTTGTATTTGTTTTTCCATATTATTCATGTTCGCTTTTAATTTTACCACCAAGTGTACGGAGTTCGTCAAATGCATGTTTATAGTCTTCGACAGCGGTTTTGGCATTGGGTGCATAACCATGCCAGTGGTAGTCGCGTTCAAATTCAGGCACACCTTTACCAGGTATGGTGCGGGCAATTATAACCGAAGGTTTTTCAAATATTGCTTTTGCGCGGTTTATAGCGTTATCTATATCTAGAAAATTGTGGCCGTCTATTTCCTGAACATGCCAGTTAAAAGATTCCCATTTTTTAGCATCACTGTCTAAGGGTATTACATCTTCGGTATAACCATCTATTTGTATATTGTTACGGTCGACTATAGCAATAATATTATGAAGTTTGTATTTTGCAGCCAGCATTATTGCCTCCCAATTTTGGCCTTCGTCTAGTTCGCCGTCGCCAAGTAAACAATAAATGGTTTTTTGGGTTTTTGCTCCATTATCAATCTTGTCTGCTAACGCCATACCTACAGCTTGTGACAAGCCAGAACCAAGTGGGCCTGAAGAGTTTTCTAAATATGGCAAAAATTCACGGTGTGGATGACCTTGTAAACGTGTACCAAATTTACGTAATGTTTTTAATTCTTCTACCGGAAAATACCCACTATGGGCCATAGATGCATAAAGCACTGGGTTAATATGACCATTAGACAAAACAAGTCTGTCGCGTTCTGGCCACAACGGGTTTACTGGGTCATGACGCAAACCATGAAAATATAAATAAGTAAAAATATCTGCCATACCAAGTGGACCCGCAGTATGCCCACTACCAGCCGCGAGAAGCATGGTAATAATAGACTCACGGATATCGTTTGCTTTTTCTGAAAGTTTTAAAACTTGTGCATCAGTTAACATATATAAATTATAGCACAAAATTATTTTACTTTCTTTTTAAAATTATCCTACTACGTTAAATATTGCTTAGCATTATAAAAAATATAAAAATAAAAAACCGTCGGTTTATACAAAGCGACGGTTTTAATAAATTATAAAAAAAATAAATAATCAAAAAATTGGGTTTAAGTAAATGGTTTCATGGCGGTTAGTTTTAAGGACTCCTTTTTTGGGTAAACTTACCCTATTAAAAGTGTTGATCCTGGCCGGGTTTAAGATGATTTAAATACTTCTTCAGAAAAAAAGGATGCTGCAGATGGTGAAGACTTGTTTCTCATGGCAGTGGTCTTTTGATTAAAAGTTATTTTTAAAAAACTAAGGTTGTGATCGAATTAAAAGCAATTATTTATGCTGAATCCAACTAACCTTTTTACCCTAGTATTATACACCTATGGTAGTATTTGTCAAGCTTTTAAAGCTGTGTTTAAATGATTCCCTAAAAACCCTTATAAAGTAAGGTTTTTTAGGAATATTCAAATAAAATCAACTTTCTGTACTAAGTCTTATGGTTTCCATGGTATGCTTTGTCTAAGATTTTAAAAAACTCTTTCGGTGTAGTGGAGTTAGCCCGTGTTTTTTAATTGCTTCGTAGTGCGATGCGGTGCCATAACCAGCATTGTGTTCGAAACTGTATTTGGGGTATTCAACTGCGTATTTTTCCATCAAATTGTCACGCGAAACTTTAGCAACAATAGAAGCAAAAGAAATAATGGGGTGTAATTCGTCGCCTTTTATAAAAGTTTTTTGGCTTATGTATTCATCTGGGGCTTTTAAACCACCATCTAATAAAATATGTGTACTTTCTGGATCTTTTATTTTTAATTTAGACAAAGAATTGTTTAAAGCTTTTTTAATTGCACGACTAATACCTATTTTGTCTATCCATTCTGCAGACACAAGCGACACAGCAAAATCACAATTCCCTTTTTCTTTTTCAGATTTTAAAAATTCAAACCATTTTTCACGTTGTTTTTTAGTTAGCTTTTTAGAATCACGAAGTGGTAGTTTACTTTCTTTACCATATACCAAAAGATGCTCTATGTTTTCTGTACTACCACAAAACGCACACACTGCCACCGGCCCGGCTATCGGCCCCCGCCCCACTTCGTCTATACCCACCACGTGTTTTTTCATACTTTCAATATAACAAAATAAAGACAAATAAAAAACCGGAACACATTGTTGCCCGGTTTATGTTATCTTTAATTTTTTAATAACTTACTTACTTCAGATTCTGATAGAATTTTTAACCCATTTTTCTCAGTTGGAACATAAACACAACCACAATTAGAACAATTAAAGGTTTGCTTCACACCATAGTAAGACCTTCCTCCTGGTCCGAGTATTCCATTATTACCCTTGTAAATTTCTTCTACATTAAGCATCACAGCACCACCGCAGTGACATTTGAAATCGGTTTGTATTTCTGCCATATACTATATATTTTTCCT
>JBPCTC010000022.1:0-1219 GCA_051006535.1 Minisyncoccia bacterium | reverse complement strand
CCACACAAAGTTGTTACCCTTTTTTATTATGTATAGACCAGAAGTTTGTGGGTATGTGTCTATGTTTGCAGATTCGGAAACTTTTTGTCCCCCAACATAAACAGAACCTTGTTCGACAAGTGTACGCGCGTCGCGTTTTGATGTAGCTAGTTTTGTTTCTACCAATATGTCTACTATGTCAGAACTTTCGCCTTCTATACCAAACACTTCTTGTTCTATCATTTTTATAGCATCGTTACTAAGTTCTATATTTGTTCCAAAAAGAGCACTAGAAACTTCTTCAGATGCATTTGCTTTTTCTTTACCGTGCACCATTTCTGTTACAGCTATAGCTAGTTTTTTCTGGCCAATACGTAAAGACGGGTTTGTACTATGTTCAGAAACTATTTTTGCAATTTCGTCCAAAGTAAAATCTGTATACACTTTTAAGAATTGTTCTACACCTTCGTCTGGTGTTGAAAGCCAAAACTGATAGAACATGTATGGACTGGTTTTTGTTGCATCTAACCAAACTGCGCCACCTTCAGATTTGCCAAACTTTTTACCAGTTTTTGGGTCTACCACTAATGGCGCTGTTATAACATATACATCTGCACCTTCTTTTTTATGCACTAGTTCTATACCAGCTACCATGTTACCCCACTGGTCTGACGCACCAACTTGCACTGTGCAGTTTTTGTTTTTAAACAAATACCAAAAATCGTACGCTTGTAACAAACTATATGAAAACTCTGTGTAAGAAAAAAAGTTTTCTGACTCTAATCTATTTTTAATAGATTCGCGACCTAACAATGTATGCACTGAAAAATATTTACCTATGTCGCGTAAAAATTCGATGGTAGAAACAGGTTGTGTCCAGTCGTAGTTGTTTACCATGTCAAAATGCCCGTCGCCAAACAGTGTAGTAATTTGTTTTTTCAATGCCACTGCATTTTGTGCAACTTGTTCTGTTGTTAGCAGGTTGCGTTCGTCGCTTTTACCAGACGGGTCGCCTATCATACCTGTTGCACCACCTAATAGAACAACTACATTATGGCCGGCTTGTTTAAGACGTTTAAGTAACATAAACACAGCCAAATGCCCCACATGCAACGAGTCTGCTGTTGGGTCTGTGCCTAGGTATATGGTGCGAGGTTCGTTTATATAACTTGCAACACTTTCATTTGAAACTTGGTATATATGCCCACGAGCGTTTAATTCTTCATACAATGTCATACAT
>JBPCTC010000021.1:0-4772 GCA_051006535.1 Minisyncoccia bacterium | reverse complement strand
ATAATGGGCCTATTAGTAGTAGTAACATTGATATAATAATAAGTGCACAAAAAACAGCAAATACGCGCTGAAATTTCTTTTTATGTTGTGTATTGAAAAGCATATTGTTATACTAGCATTATTATGAGCGGTTTTCAAATGCATAAAAAAGCTTCAGATTACTTTTATATAAAACCAGTACTTTTTATATTACTAGCTCTTTTTATACTTCTTTCGCTTTCTTTGTACAATGTTTATGGTAAATATCGCCAAGTAAAACAAAAACGCGACATAGCTAAACAGGCTGTATTAAAATCTAAAATAGACGAAGCCACAATGATGGCAAAAGTAGAATCTTTAAAAACCCAGCAGGGTATAGAAAACTATTTGCGTAGTCAGTACCCAGTAGCTAAGCCTGGCGAACAAGTTATATTAATAACAGATTCAGAACATAATATAGATATAGAAAACAAACCGAATGTATCTTTTATAGATAAACTTAAAAATATGTTTAAAAACAAAAAATAAACCTTAGTTTGTTTTTTATTTTTTAGGTATATAATAGTAGATGAAAATCTATAAAATTGTTTTTTATGAAAATAGCCAGATTAATTTTTGCTTTGTTGTGCATTTTTTGCTTTCTTTCTTCTATTGCGTTCTTCTCTTTTCCGTATTTGATGGATTTTATTAGTCATTTAACAAACAAATCCGTATCTGTAAAAGGTGGCATGGTTCATAGGTTTTATAATTTGGGCTGTATATCGTTAATTATTTGTGTTGGATCTTATGTAGAATATATGATAACTAAAATAAAAGACCCACCTATTAGAAGTAGTCCATGGCCAAGATTCTAGTTTTTTAAAAGGATGCTGTAAAAAGCATCCTTTTCTTTTTTGTGGTTGGTGGTATACTGTTAGTATTATAAATAACAGCAGGCGTCGTGGGTCTGCAAAATAAATTACATATGAAACCAGTAGCAATATATACAACACCAACATGTCATTTTTGTAACTTAGCCAAGGAATTTTTTGCAGAACACAAGATAAAATATTCCACATATGACGTATCTATAGACATGGCAAAACGTACAGAAATGGTAGCAAAAAGTGGCCAAATGGGTGTGCCTGTTATAACTATTGGTAACGATCTTGTTGTTGGTTTTAACGAACCACGTATACGTGCATTGCTGGGTATTGCAGACTAGCATTTGAAGTGTAAATATCGTATAGTAAAAAGGCTCTTATAAGAGCCTTTTTACTAAAATTAAATGCCCCTATAGTTCAATGGATACCTGCCCGCTAGTGCCCTTATTGCCTCTGTAGTTCAATGGATAGAACAGTTCCGTCCTAAGGAATAAATTCAGGTTCGATTCCTGATAGAGGCACAATCTTTGTCAGGCGGGGAACAGTTCCGTCCTAAGGAGTAGATCCTCGTTCGATTCGGGGTAGGGGCACAAAATTAATTATATTTCCACCATTCCTCACATTACATTAAGGGTATGTGGCATGAAATACACGAGAGGTTACTAGGTTGTTTTTTTCTTTATTTTTTGCTATAATACCGCAATGGACGTTGAAACCAAGGTAATGATTGAAGAGCTTTCAAAACAACAAGCTGAAAGCCATCAGTTATTAAAAAAAATATACAGAGTAAACCAAATTAACTTGTATACCAAGTTTGCATATTGGATTTTCTTGATATTGTTGGCGTTCGGTTCATTTTATTTTATTAAGCCATTTGTAGGTACATTGTTAAATACCTATACCGGTGGTGATGGTGTTGAAACAGGTGTTTCCACAGATTTACTAAAAACTCTTTCTGGTGCTAAACACATAGATGAATTTATAAATCAAACCGGCGTAAACGGACAATAAAATTACCAATTTTTCTCAGAAAATTATGTGTAGTAAGTCGGCAGTTCAAGAAACTTATACTGCCTAATGGTGATAGAGTAATATAATAAAATGCTTGAGTAGCTCAGTTGGTAGAGCGCTCCCCTGAAGAGGGTGAGCTTGGGAAGGGACCCAAGCGCAAGGGCGGAGGCCGATCGGGTCGAGCCGGGGTCGCAGAATTTTTTCTCAAAAAAATATCTGTGACAGGTCACCAGAATTTAAAATAAAATATTTGCTCGGGTAGCTCAGTTGGTAGAGCGCTCCCCTGAAGAGGGATAGGTCACCAGTTCGACCCTGGTCCCGAGCACAAAAACAAAAACCGCACCGAGTATACCGAAGTGCGGTTTTTGTTTTTTTACAACGACTTTACTTTCAAACTAGCTTTTTTGCTTTTATCTATTTTAGGTACCTTTATTGATAGTAAACCATGTTTTTCTATAGCATCTGCTGATTCTGGTTCTACTTCTACGGGTAGTTCGATGGTTCTAGAAAAAGCCCCCCAGTATAGTTCGCGAGAAATATAGTCGTCGTGCATTATGGTTTTGTTTTCTTCGCGTTTACCACGCACAAGCACAGTGTTACGGGTTATGGTTATAGTTAGGTCTTCGGGTTTAACACCAGCAACAAACGCTTGAATAATTATTTCGCTTGGAGTTTCGTACACGTCTACAGTTAGTTGGCCTTCTTCTGGTTCGTCGTCTACTACTGCATGTGTAGATTCACCAGACGGGTGTATGGTCATAGTCTTCTGGTGTGGAGAAGGTTTTTCTGGTTGTGTTGTTTCGGTGTCAACTTCGTCTTCGAGTCTGATACCGCCTGTTAATCGTTCAAAGAAAGATCTTTTTTTAAGCATTGTTGTTTATGGTTATACCCGTATATGCGGGTGTTTTAATACGTTTTAATTTCTCGAACATGAGAATGGTAATTACCGTGAACACCCACAACATAGCTAATGTTTGCCATGTGTGTACACCGGTCTTATTCATTATAAAAAAATTAAATGCACTATGCAAGGCAATAGCAGATATTATTCCAAAAAATAAATAAATTTTTCTACTCATCCACCCACGGTAGTACGACAAACCTAAACTAATACCAATTAAAGACGACGCCATAGCGTGCAATAGTGTAGAACCAAGGAAACGTAAGTTAGTTGTTAGTAAGCTAACTGTCATGTCGCCGTTTGTTAGTGGGTTAAGTAAGTAAAGTACATTTTCTGCTGCAGCAAAACCTAGTGCACCAGCTATCATGTACATAGGAAAGTCTATAGCACGGTCTGCAAATTTACTTTTTAATGCTAATACTGATACGGCTTTGTATTTTAATAATTCTTCTATGCTTGCCCATAGTATAATTGGTATTAAACCTACCATACCAGTAAAATGACTAACAATTTTTTGTAGTGGTATAGCAAGCATAACCATTAGTCCACCCATAATGTAACACAACAGTATTAAACCACGTGGCTCAGTATGGCCTTCGTCTTCTTGACGTAACCAAAACCATAACCAAAGTAACGTGGGTCCAACACCACCAACTGTTGCATATGCAAATTCTTTTATGCCTGGTACGGCCAAGGGGTAACGCATAGTAGTTGTTTTTTGTTTTCTTCGCCGCCAGAATGACTATCTAGTCGGGCTGGTAATAGTGCCCAAAGTTCTTCGGTAACAAATGGCATAAACGGATGTAACACAGTTATAGATTCGCGTAGTATTTGGTTTAATAACTTTGCACGTGACTGTTTTGCAACTGTGTCAGTATCTGACAATATTGGTTTACTGTCTTCTATTAGTGTTGAAGCGAAAGTGTCCCATATGTAGTGGTATATAGTGTCTGATGCCAAGTGTAGTTGGTAGTTTTCTATGTTTTTAGTAATTTCACGTGCGGTATTTTGCCATGTACTGTAGTGTGCTTGGTCTGTTTCTGTTAGTTCTGTATTTATATCGTATATAGGTGCACTGGTTAGTATAAATCTGGTTATGTTCCAAATTTTGTTGGCAAAGTTTTTGTAGCCTTTTATTTTATCTTCATGTAGTCTACTGTCGGTACCTGGTGTAGTAGTAACTGCAAAATACATACGTATAGCATCTGCTCCATAGTTTTCGGCATATACAATGGGGTCGCCTCCGTTACCAAGTGATTTTGAAAACTTTTGTCCTTTCGAGTCTCTTACCATGCCGTTTAACAAAACGGTTTTAAAAGGTATTGTACCTAGAGCATAGCCCGTCATAAGTATCATTCTGGCAACCCAGAAGAAAAGAATTTCAGTACCTGGTTGTATTATTGTAGTCGGGTGGTATGTTAATAAATCTTTTGTTTGTTCAGGCCAGCCTAGCGTAGAAAATGTCCATAAACCAGAAGAAAACCATGTGTCCAGGGTATCTTCGTCTTGTTTCCAACCATCTTCTATTGGAGCTTCAGTACCACAATATATTTCTGTGCCTTTGTACCAAACTGGTATGCGGTGTCCATACCATATTTGACGTGATATACACCAGTCTCGAAGGTTGTTTATCCAGTGGTAGTAAACTTGTCTGTAATTATCAGGCAGTATGTTTATACCAGTATTGTCTTCTGGAACAGCAGAACGCATAATGCGTTTTAATGTCGTCTTTGAACCAGACGGTATACCTGCAATATTTGAATTTTCAATTGTAAATTCTTTGTTAACAGCCATAAACCATTGAAGTTTAGGTAAAGGTTCTATAATACCACCTGTTCTTTCAGCTGTGCCAATGTTTTGGTCAGTTTCTTTTTCGTCTTCTAACAAACCTTCGTTGCGTATCCACTCTACAACTACTTCACGAGCCTCGGTAACTTTTTTTCCATGGACAAGATTATTTTCAGGTAAATTTATTTTTGCGTATTCATCTATAATTTGTGGGCGAGGTAGGTTGTGTC
>JBPCTC010000020.1:0-2502 GCA_051006535.1 Minisyncoccia bacterium | reverse complement strand
CTAGCACACTGTCTGTTTCTTGCCATTTTATGTTGTCTGCTTGGGTAACCATGTCTACCAGAAACATACCGCGTGCCTGTAACAAGTCGTTAGAAAAGTAGCTTTTTACACGGCTTTTCAATGAAGTAGCTTTGCCAATATACAAAACAACCTTCCCTTTCATGAAGAAATACACCCCCGGGTTGTCAGGTATATTAAGTTTTTGTAACTGTTGACTGTTCATTATTATTTTAATTTTTGTCTTAATGACTTTTTCAAATATTTACCAGTGTGGCTTTTTGGGTTGTTTGCAACTTCTTCAGGTGTACCCTTGGCCACGACTTGCCCACCAGCTGTACCACCTTCGGGGCCAATGTCTATTATGTAGTCCGCGCATTTTATAATGTCTAAGTTGTGTTCAATAAGCACAACCGAATTACCTTTAGTAACAAGAAGCTGTAAAACTTCTAACAGTTTTGCAACGTCGTCGTAGTGGAGGCCTACGGTTGGTTCGTCTAACAGGTACATGGTTTTTTCTACATGTGGTCGGTAAAGTTCTGAAGCAACTTTTACACGTTGGGCTTCGCCACCGGACAGTGTTGTTGCACTTTGGCCCAACTTAACATAACCTAGGCCCACGTCCATAAGTGTTTTAAGTCTGTCGTATATTGCCGGTATGTCGGCAAAAAACACAACGGCTTCTTCGACTGTAAGTTGTAGAACTTCGTATATATTTAATTTTTGCTGTTTAGCACCAACAGCTGTTTTACCTGCCCATTTTACGGTCAAAGTTTCTTTGTCGAAACGTTTACCACCGCATACGTCACAAGTTACATACACTGTTGGTAGAAAATGCATTTCCACAGCTATTTCACCATTACCTTCACATGCTTCGCAACGACCACCCTTAACATTAAAAGAAAATCTGTTAGCTTTCCAACCACGAAAACGTGCGTCTTCTGTTGTCGCAAACAAGTCACGTATGTGGGTAAACGCACCAGTATATGTAGCAATGTTTGAACGTGGTGTTCGGCCTATAGGTGACTGGTCTATTAAAACTGCACGAGAAATATATTCTGTACCAGTAAAACTTGCACAGTTATACACCTTGGCTGTTCTAAACTTTCTGTCTAACCTACCTTGTAAATTCTTGTACAATATTTCGTACATAAAAGAACTTTTACCACTACCTGAAACCCCGGTAATGCACACCATACGACCAAGTGGAACTTCGACATTCATATTTTTAATATTAAAAACATTTCCATTTGTTATTTTTATACTACCTTTGTCTTTTGTACGTCTTTCTTCTGGTACAGGTATCATATCTTCGTGGCGTAGGTATGCCAGTGTACGTGAATTGTTTGTATTTTTCTTTGCTGCTAGTAAGTCGTCTAGAAAGCCACTGACTATAACCTGGCCACCATGAACACCAGCCTTGGGGCCAATTTCTACAATATAGTCTGAAGCATATATAGTGTCTTCGTCGTGCTCAACAACTAATATAGTGTTACCAAGGTCGCGCAAGTGTAGAAGGGTTTTTATAAGTCTGTCGTTATCACGCTGGTGCAAACCAATGGTTGGTTCGTCTAAAACATACAATGCACCAACTAAACGTGACCCTAGTTGCGACGCTAAACGTATACGTTGAGCTTCACCACCAGAAAGTGTGTTTGCGGTACGGCCAAGTTGTAAATAGTCCAAACCGACGTCTAGCATAAACCCTAGTCTTGCCACCACTTCTTTAACTACAGGCACCGAAATATCTTTTTCTTGGGGCGACAAAGTTAAGTCCATAAAAAACTCCATGGCCTCAGCAATGGTCATTTTAGAAACTTCAACTATATTTACCTTAAGTTTACCTGAGCGAACAAATACATGTAACGCTTCTGTACGTAGACGAGCACCATTACAAGTTTCACAAGGTTCTGTACCACCGAAGAACTTGGTACCTATACCGTTACATGCGGGACATGCACCATATGGCGAATTAAAAGAAAACAAACGCGGTTCTACTTCTGGAAAAGAAAATCCGTCATTTTTACATGCAAACTTAGCAGACATTATAAATTCTTCTTCGCCCAGTACAACTTTAACTAGACCATCAGATTCTAACAATGCGCGTTCTACGGCTTCTGCTAAACGTGTTCGACTACCTTCCTTGTCGTCGGTAAATTCATGCACAGCAAAACTATCGACAGTTACATCTATGTCATGTTTTTTATTTTTATCAAGTATTATTTTTTCGCGTAGGTTTTTAGATTCGCCATTAACCAACACTGTACTGAAACCTTTACCTAATAGGTCGTACAGCATTTGGTAATGTTCACCTTTACGGCCACGCAGTACTGGTGCATAGATAGCAATGTTTGTTTCGTCCCATTCAACACCCATTACTTTTTTCTTGCCTGTTTTTAATTTTTTTGCATCATTAATTTTTTCTAAAATAAAAGCAATAATTTCTTCATTAGAAAGTTTCTTAATAGGTTCGTTACAAACTGGACAGTGTGGTTGACCAACACG
>JBPCTC010000019.1:0-3996 GCA_051006535.1 Minisyncoccia bacterium | reverse complement strand
CGTTTATAACATTAGGTGTAAGTGTGCGTATTTTTTCTAACTCTGGTCCACTAAACTTTTGTAACACATAGTCTGCAGTTTTGTTTTGCCCCCAAAAACCACGTGGTTTACGTAGGCTGCCTTCCGTGTCTGTCGGGCATATGCCAATGCGAATACGAATAAAATCTTTGCCCATGTGGTCTATTGTGGAACGTACCCCGTTGTGTCCCCCGTGCCCACTACCAACTGAAATTTTCATTGTGCCTATTGGTAGGTCTATGTCGTCATGTATTACTGCCCATAAAGTACCTTCTGGTTTTTGTCGCATTATTTTGGCTACATATTGGCCCGATTCGTTCATGTATGTGTCTGGGTAAAGTGTTTGAACATTGTTTTGTATTCCTTCAGGTAACACCACCCGCCCCGCATTATGGCGAGTTAGTTCGTATTCTTTACCGGGGTTACCAAGCGCGAAAACTATCATTTATATATATTAGCATAATTTGTTTGAGATGTCTTTTTGTGTTAGTATTTTATAAAACACCAAAGTATCATGGAAAAAGAAATAAAAGTACTTGTTTTAATGGATGTCTTAGACTTTCCTCAATGTCTAAGTGAAGCTAAAAAAATTTTAACCACAGAATTTATCGACGGAATTATTCTGACGAATATATTTTTTGGTTCAAAAATCAAACTTGACGGCGAATACCCAAACATGTTTCATCTGGCCGGTTTAGTAAAATCTAGAAATGAAAACAAAACTGTCGGGGTTGAAATATATGACCCCAAAGACATTGCAATTTCTGAATTTATTTTAGAAAAGTCAAAGAAACTGAAACTTGATATGTTGTGGTGCCGTGAAGGTAATTCTGTTATGGATAGAATAAATCCAGGATACAGAATAATCTCTAACCAAGATTTCAGTACCCCACCTGATTTAGAACAAGTCAGTTCTTTTAAAAAGTCGTTACTTCCAGGACAAAAAATTGTAATTACAAGTGGCCTGTCAGTAGAAAACATTGAAACATATCTACCATACGGAGACATTTTCACTGTTAACAGTTCGGTACGCACAAATGAACAAGAAAAGCTGGAACATTGCCCCAAAAAAATGAGAGCTTTTGCTGAAAAAGCCAAAGGTCGTTCATTTAACCCTATTCCTGTACATGGTTAGTTAGTGTGCCATGTTTGTTTTATATTAAACCCACCAAAAGGCGGGTTTTTTTATACAACAGAATACCTATTTCTGTCAATGGCATATATAATGTATAATATGGCCAATATGGAAGACAAACAAAACAAAGAAATAGAACAAACACAGGCGCAAGTACAAACAGAAACTAAACCCACATTTAAAGAAGAAGTAAAAGAATTTATACGTTTTTTTATTATTGCTTTGGCTATAATTATACCAATACGTTTATATATAATGCAGCCATTTGTGGTTTCTGGTTTGTCTATGTTCCCTACTTTTCATGACAAAGACTATTTGATTATAGACAAATTGTCTTATGAACTGGGTACACCCCATCGTGGAGACGTCGTTGTTTTTCAGTACCCTGGCGACCCTAGTAAGTATTTTATAAAACGTATGGTTGGGTTACCTGGCGACCGTGTGGTTATAACAGCAGGTAAAGTAACAATATACAACACACAACACCCCGAAGGTTTAAAACTAGACGAAACAACTTATGTACCAGACCCACAGTTAGACACAATAGAAAAAACAGTTCCAGAAAATAGTTACTATGTTATGGGCGACAACCGCAAAGAAAGTTATGATTCACGCAGTTGGGGTTTTGTACCAAAAAAATTATTAACAGGGCGCGCTTTTCTAAGACTTTACCCTTTTAATGCAATAAACATATTACCAGGCAAAGTAGTTCAAGAATAATCGATATTAATATTAAATTTATGGCAACATCAAAAAAAGCAGTATCTAATAAAAAAGAACCAGTACAAAGTGTAAAAGGCATGCGTGACATACACGGTGAAGCTTACTACCACTACCAAGGTTTGTTTGAAAAAGCTCAAGAAGTAGCTTTGTATTATGGTTTTAAACCTATCGAACCACCTATAATGGAGCGTCAAGATTTGTGGCTAATGGGTGTGGGTGAAGGTACAGATATAGTGGACAAAGAAATGTACACTCTTAAAACTAAAGGCGGAGACCAGTTGGCTCTACGCCCTGAATACACTGCATCTATAATGCGCGCATATATGGAACACGGTATGGGTAACCAACCACAACCTGTTATGTTCTATAGTTATGGGCCACTTTACCGCCACGACAACACACAACGTGGTCGCTATCGAGAATTCCGTCAATTCAACTTGGAAATACTTGGTACAGAAAAAAGCATTGCCGACGCTTTGATAATAAAAACCATCATGACAATACTAGAAGAATCTGGTGCAAAAAATTTGGTTGTAGACATAAACTCTATTGGCGACAAAGAATCTCGCCCGGCTTACCTAAAGGAACTTGTTTCGTATTATAAAAAACACCTTAACGAACTACCTGTAGTAGACCGTGAAAGACTTAAAACAAACCCGCTACGCATACTAGATTCTAAAGATCCAAAAACAATAGCTATAAATGAAAATGCTCCTGATTCAGTTTCTTTCCTTACAGGTGAATCTAAAAAACATTTTAAACAAGTGTTAGAATATTTGGAACAAATGGGTATAAACTACCGCATAAACAAAAACCTTGTGCGTGGTTTGTCTTATTATTCGAAAACAGTATTTGAAATAGTTGAATTAGACGGTGCAGAAGACGGTGGTCCATTAACCATAGCTGGTGGTGGACGTTACGACTACTTGGCCAAAACACTTGGTTCTAAAAAAGATGTCCCTGCTATAGGTGCTGCCATAGGTGTAGACCGTGTTATAGAAACTTCATGGTTTAATAAACTTGTTCCACGCATTTTGAAAAAGCCAAAGTTTTACTTTATACAACTTGGTTTTGAAGCTAAACTAAAAAGTTTAAATGTTATAGAAATACTTCGCAAAGCACATATACCTATAATACAGTCACTTTCTAAAGACTCACTAGGGGTCCAGCTTGGTTCAGCAGAAAAAAGCGGCATACCGTATGCAATAATATTTGGCCAAAAAGAAGCAATAGACAACACTGTTATTGTTCGTGACATGGAAACTCGTTCTCAGGAAATTGTTAAACTTACAGATTTATTAGACTATGTTAAAAAGTTAAAGTAGTTTACTATGCAAACTATTGTTCAAGACGGCCACCCAGCATTACGCAAAGTATCGGCACCAGTAAGTGTTACAGATATTGGCAATGCCGAAATTAAAAAAGTAATTTCAGATATGGTTGTTGCATTACATAGTCAAGCAGACGGAGTGGCCATAGCTGCACCGCAGATAGGTGTAAACCTGCGTATATTTGTTGTTAACGGCGCCCTACTACACGACGCAGACCCTAAAAAGTTTAAAGACAGTACTGACCAGATTTATATAAACCCAAACATAATAAAACGTTCTGTAAAGCAAGAATGGAAAGCTGGCGAAGGTTGTTTGTCTTGTCGTTGGTTGTACGGTACAGTTAAACGCCACAACAATGTTACCATCGAAGCGTACGACGAACACGGTACCAAGTTTACTCGTGGTGCTGGTGGTTTGTTAGCACATATATTTCAACATGAAGTAGACCACCTAGACGGTATACTTTTTATTGATAAAGCAAAAAATATAGAAGAAATTTTACCTGACGAACAGGACAATGGTGGTATAAGTCTAGAACATACACACAAACATTAAAAACTTTTTAAACAAATGAACAAGCAACCATACATTTTTTTTGGCACTCCTGTACACGCAGTTTTTACACTCGATGCATTAGAAAAATCTGGGTACTCGTTACCTGCGCTTGTTGTTTGTTCGCCAGACCAACCACTTGGCCGACACCGTGTACTTACTGCCCCACCAGCTAAGACATGGGCTATAGAACGCGGTATACCTGTTTACCAGCCAGAAAAGATTACACCCGAAGCA
>JBPCTC010000018.1:0-19523 GCA_051006535.1 Minisyncoccia bacterium | reverse complement strand
TTAATGCGCTGTGCGCGCGGTATAGTTTTACTGAAGCAAATGCGTTGGATATTTTTAATATGTTTGCTATTTCTGGTATAGACATGTCGTGGTGGTGTCGTAGTAGAAGTATCTCGTGATGTTCTGGGGGTAAGTCTGGTATGAGTTTTAGTATTTCAGGTATAGTTTCTTGATCTGGTTGTATTTCTTCAGCTAGATCATAACCTTCCTCTACCATAGCATCTAACGAGACTGACTTTTTCTTGCGGTAGTAGTCTATAATGTTGTTTCTAGCTATGCGGTATAAAAAAGCTCGCATGTTACGCAGGGTAACATTGCCGTCTTTAATATAAGACCATAGCTTAACAAATGTTTCCTGTGTCAGATCTAGAGCTTCGTTTCTGTCTGAAACCTTTAAGTATATAAAACGGAAAAGAGCGTCTTTTTCTGACTCAAATAGCGCCATATATTGTGTTTCTATATTTTTCATGGCTTTTGAGGTCGTTAATGATGACGTATGACTTCGACTTTTATTACAGTATTATAACCCCAAGTTCTGTATTATCCAAACCATAAAATGTCTTTATTTTTAGGCCTTTTATGTTATTTGTGGTATAGTATGTAATATGGAAAACAATATACTTATAGTAGGTGGTGGTTTTGCTGGCGTCACTGCAGCCAGAGAGTTAGCTAAAAAATCTCCAAAATCAAAGATTACACTTATATCCAATCGGTCTTATTTTGAATATTACCCAGCTTTATACCGCATACTTTCTGGTATGTCTCCGATAGAAGTTTGTATACCACTGGAAGACGTTTTACCGGAAAATGTAATAATATCAAAAGATAATATAGTTAGTATTGACCCACAAAACAAACAAGTTACAGGTGAACTTGGTGCATATCAATACGACGAACTTGTTTTGGCTCTTGGTTCTGAAGTAAATTACTTTGGAATAAAAGACGCTCCGACAAATACATATAGGTTTGGCACAACAAATAGTGCTATTGAACTTAAGAATAGAATGATAGATCTATTCAAAGAATATGTTAAAGAAGAAGACCCAAAACACAAACTACATGTTGTCGTAGTTGGTGGTGGTCCTGTTGGTGTTGAATTGTCCGGGGCATTGTCTATATTTATGCATCGTTTGGCAAATAGGTATAATGTAGACCGCAAAGCTATGAAAGTTACTTTGGTTGATTCTGGCCCACGTGTGTTAGGTCGTTTTCCAGAAAAAGTTTCTAAACATGTTCAGAATCGTTTAAGTAAAATAGGAGTAAATTTGTCTTTGGGGTGCGCTATATCAGACGTACAACACCAACAAGTTTGTTTGCCAAACGAAAACCTTTTAGCAGACACAATAGTGTGGACCGCAGGTACAAAACCAAATTCGCTTTATAAAGACATACCAGGTATTGTTTTGGATGAAAAAACAAAACGTGTCGTGGTGGATGAATTCCTATGTGCAAAAGGCTTAACTAATGTTTATGTTGTGGGTGACGGTGCTGCAACTCCAAATTCTGGCTTAGCTCAGACTGCTGTTTATGATGGCAAATATGTAGCACAAGTTATAACAAGTCGAGCAAAAAAAATATCAGATACTAAAATTCCAAAATACAAAGTTCCTGTAACTGGTTACATTGTGCCTGTTGGTATGGGTTGGGCAGCGTTTGTCTTTAAAAAATTACGAATGTACGGGTTTATTCCTTTTGTTTTGCGTATGGCTGTTGACTTTGAATTTTTGTTTAGAATGCTACCGTTGGCTAGGGTGTTAGATTTATACTGGGAAGGTTTTCGTTATCGTGTGGTAGAAACAATAAAAAGGTAGTTTTACATAATATGAAAAAAGTTTATAACAATAAAAAAACTGTAAACAATGCAGAACCAAATTCTTTGTCGACTTCCTGGAACCCTGTTGCGTCTTGGTACGACGAATATTTACAAAAATCTAACACTTTACAAAGTGAAGTTGTTTTACCAAACCTTGTTCGAATGTTAGATATAAAACCTGGGCATACCATACTAGATGTTGCATGTGGGCAAGGGTATTTTACAGAACATTTTGCACGACTTGGTGCAACTGTCTATGGTACAGATATATCAAAAGAACTTATTGCAATAGCAGACAAAAATGCAAAAAAACAAAAACTAAACATAAACTACCGCATATTACCTTCGCACAAGATACCTCATATTTCAGATATGCGTGTAGAAATTGTGACTGTAGTTTTAGCATTTGAAAATATAGAAAATGTTTCTGAGACTTTAAATGAAATAAACCGTGTTTTGGTTACTGACGGACGCGTTTTGGTTGTGCTTATGCACCCAGCGTTCCGTATACCGCAGGAAAGTTCTTGGGGTTACGATACAAAACGTAATGTTCAATATAGAACAGTAGAAAAATATTTATCAGAAGCGACTTATAAAATAGACATGCACCCAGGACAAAAAGGTAAAAAACATATTTCAACAGGGGACATAACACTTTCTTTCCACCGTTCAATGCAGTGGTATATGAAGCATTTTGCAAAAGCTGGTTTTGCTATAACAAAACTAGAAGAATGGATATCTCATAAGGAAAGCGGTGCTGGGCCACGTAAACTTGCTGAAGACCGCGCCCGCAAAGAAATACCAATGTTTATGTGTGTGGAACTTAAGAAAATATAATTAATAAAACCCCTGAGGAATTAGGGGTTTTATTTGACAAGGGTGTATATATTTTTGTATAGTATAGTCTAACAAAAGTTCTACAGTTATGAAAATAATAAGAGAATCCCCAGGTATTGAAAAAATCTTAACTTTTGTACCAGAAGAAAGAAATTTTGACAATATTAAAAAAGAAATTGCAGTTTCCTTACAGAAATTTGAAGATGAAGAACTTGAGAGTAATGAAGTTTCTAAAAGGCCGTTGTCTAAGATTCTTCGAAACTTTAGCAAAAGATTTGCACCAAGGCAGGCACTAAAAATAGAAACTTTCGATTGTTTTAGGTATCTTTTATTAATATCTGAATCAGGAAGTTTTTATGTGGTTATGTGTATTAAACTGGATTTAAACCATAATCCAACTCTAAACATCTATCAATCTTTAAACAGGGGTAAGTCATTTGTTTTCGAAGAAGAAAAACCTATTTTCAAAGCATTTAGTTATGAGTATGGTTTTTTCTTTAACCCTTATGAATTAAGGTTAGAAGTTAGACCATCTGAAAGTTTAAATTTACCCAGTGGTTTGAAAAGATCATGTAAATCATTAGTCAGAAAGGTTACGTCTTTGGTAGATTAAATCTAAAATTTACAAAAAACACCCAAGTTTCTTGGGTGTTTTATTTTTCAGAAATTTTCTTTAGTAATTTATGTACTTGTTTAAAATCTTTTAATAGTGTTATACGCATATTGCCGTTATACAGTGCTGCGGCAGGGTGGTATAGGGGTAGAAAGTTTGCGGTCTTTATTTTTGAAAGTAACAAAGTATTATCTTCTGTATTTGAGTTGGTTTTTTGTTCTTTTGAATTATTTTTTGTTGAACTTGTTTTTTTACTATTTTTTGTATCAATGTATTTTGCTTTGTTAATAATTTTACCATGGGCATCCGATATACTAAGTTCAGGAAAAAAGCTATTCATGGCGTGTCTGCCTAAAAATACTATTAAATCTGGTTTAATATAATTTAGCTCTGCTATAAGCCAATCACGGCACTGTTGTTTTTCTATAGGTGTTGGGTCGCGGTTTTCTGGTGGTCTATATTTAACAGTGTTTGTTATGTATATGTCGGCACGACTAAGTTTTATGGACTGTAGCATTGTGTCTAGAAACTTACCCGCAGTACCAATAAAAGGCACGCCCGTTTCATCTTCTTTTTTACCAGGGGCTTCACCTATAAAAACCACTTGTGCTTTTGGGTTTCCGTTACCAAAAACCGCTTGTTTAGCTGTTTTTTTAAGCTCGCATTTGCAAGCATTATCGTAATATATTTGCAGTTTATTTAGGTTAGTAAACTTCATAATATAATTATAACATTTTTGGTCGGGTAAATATCTACATTACCTGGCATGATTACTGGTTCAATCATCTGTGGATAAATCAGGGGCTGAGTCCCTGATTTATCCACAGGGGTTTGGAATATTGGCTAAATAGAGTTGGATTTTGGACGAAATGGTGGTTGTGCTATAATACCCCTATGTCTATGTTAAAGAATTTTTTGATGAAGAAGATGCTGAAAAGCCAGTTAAAAGGCATTCCAGAAGCAGAGCAAGACCGTATTATTAATATAGTTACCAAAAACCCACAATTATTCGAGAAAATTGGTAAAGAAGTCCAAGAAAAGATAAAAGGTGGCATGAACCAAATGACAGCCACCCAAAGGGTAATGGAAAAATACCAAAAGGAAATAGAGCAAGTAATGAAGTAAACTTTTCTAATAAAAACCTCTTGACTTTCAAGGGGTTTTTTGCTAGGGTAATGGGGATTGAAGCGATTGAGTTACGGGTGGGCAATCAATCTTTATTAGCAATACTATATATTTATTTTGCTATCTTTAACTGTGTTTGGGGGAATTAAATAAAATAAAAAGGTGCTTTTAAAAAGCATCGGACTTTTTATTTTTATTTAAATTTTGTTTTTATTAGAGTTTAAAAGCAGAACTTAAAAATTTAATTTTTCTAGATATAAATATAGATAGAATATTATTATGCAAGATATCGCACAACGACCGAAAAAGTATTTTTCAAAGTACAAGGCACCATTGGTACCTTTTCCAGATTTGATAGAAAACCAAGTTAATTCATACAAATGGCTTATAGAAAAAGGTTTGTCTGAAGTTTTTCAAGAGTTTTCTCCTATTAAAGATTATTCAGAGAAGAAATTTGAATTAGAATTTTCTTCATTTTCAGTTAGTGAACCAAAGTATACTGAAGCTCACGCTAAAGAAAACAAGTTAACTTATGAAGCTTCTATAAAAGCTCGAGTTAAGCTTACTAATAAAATGATGGGTTCTACAAAGGAACAAGAAATTTTCCTTTCTGACATACCACTAATGACCCCACATGGTACATTTATTATCAACGGTGTTGAACGTGTTATTGTTCCACAACTTGCACGTTCTGCAGGTGTGTTTTTCGTTGATCAAGAAATGAAAGGTAAAGTTATGTTCGGTGCAAAAATTATACCAGCCCGCGGTGTATGGATTGAAATCGAATCTGAATCAGACGGAACATTGTCTGTACGTATAGACAAGAAAAGAAAGTTTTCTGTTCTGTCATTGTTGCGTGTTATGGGTTACCATACCGACGAACAAATACTGGATTTATTTAAAGGTTCACCCCACGAAAACCTAATAAAGCTTGCTATAGAAAAAGATACAACAAAAACTTTACATGATGCATATATAGAAATGTACAAACGCCTACGCGACGGCGACCTTGCTACAGCTGAAAATGCCAAAGAACATATAGATTCATTGTTTACTAAAGCTAGATACGACATTTCTCCTGTTGGTCGTTTTCGACTTAACCAACAATTTGGTGGTCCAGTAGATGAAAAGTCTCTACAACAACGCATACTAACAAAAGAAGACGTTGTTGCTATTGTTAAACATACTTTAGATTTAAACATAGACCCAGACGCACGCCCAGAAGATATAGACCACCTTTCAAAACGTCGTGTTAAATTCGTAGGTGAAATGATGCAAGCTAAAATCCGTGTTGGTATGACACAGATAAAGCGTAACGTCCAAGACAGAATGTCTGTTATCGAATCTGACAATACTTTGCCTATGAACGTTGTTAACCAACGCCCGCTTCAAGCACGTATTAAAGAATTCTTTACTACAAACCAGTTGTCTCAGTTTATGGACCAAGAAAATGTTTTGGCAGAAACTGAACATTTGCGTCGTTTATCTGCGCTTGGACAAGGGGGTATAACACGTGAACGTGCTTCTCTGGAAGTTCGTGACGTGCACACTAGTCACTATGGACGTATATGTCCCATTGAAACACCTGAAGGTGCAAACATTGGTTTGGTTGTTCATTTGGCAACATATTCACGTATTAACGAGTTCGGTATAATCGAAACTCCATACATGAAAGTTAAAAAAGGTGTATTAACAGGCGAAGTTGTTTATCTTAATGCGCTAGAAGAAGAACAATACAATATTGCACACGCTCAAAACGACCGTGATGATGATGGTAAGTTTGTAAACAAAAAAGTTGCAGGACGTTTAAAAACAATTCCTGGACTCATAGATCGTGACGAAGTTGATTTTATAGATATTTCTACAAACCAACCATTTTCTGTCGCTGCTTCTATGATTCCTTTCCTAGACCACGATGATGCAAACCGTACTCTGATGGGATCAAACATGCAACGCCAAGCTGTGCCATGTCTACGCCCAGAAGCTCCATTGGTTGCAACTGGTATGGAAGCATTAGCATCTAAAGACTCTGGACGTGTTGTTGTTTCAGAATCTGAAGGAGTTGTGTCATATGTAGACGGTAAGAAAATAATAATTACTGACAAAAAAGACGAAAAACACACATACACATTAACTGCTTTTTCTAGAACAAACAGTTTCTCTGTATTTCATCAACGTCCTTTAGTTTCTTTTGGTGAAAAAGTTAAAAAAGGCCAAGTTATAGCTGATACTAGTTCTACATCTGGTGGTCAAATAGCTCTTGGGCAAAATGCACTTGTTGCATTCATGGTGTGGAACGGTCAGAACTATGAAGATGCGATTATAATATCAGAACGTTTAGTTAAAAATTCTAAATTTAGTACTATTCATATCGAAGAATACGAATGTGTAGTTCGCGACACTAAACTAGGTGCAGAAGTTACAACCAGAGACATTCCAAACGTTGGTGAAGTAAAACTTAAAGACCTAGACGAAGAAGGTGTGGTGCGTGTTGGTGCTGAACTTCGTGAAGGTGACATTTTGGTCGGTAAGATAACTCCAAAAGGCGAAACAGAACTTACTCCAGAAGAAAGACTATTGCGTTCTATATTTGCTGAAAAAGCTCGTGATGTTAAAGACACATCTCTACGTATGGACAAAGGTACACGTGGTCGTGTTATTGGTGTTAAAGTTTTCTCTCGTGAAAGCGGTCATAGTTTAGAATCAGGTGTTATAAAGAAAATAATCATAGAAGTTGCACAGGTTCGTAATGTTTCAGTGGGTGACAAGCTTGCGGGGCGTCACGGTAACAAAGGTGTTATATCAGTTGTATTACCAGAAGAAGACATGCCGTATATGGCAGATGGTCGTCCTGTAGATGTTGTGCTAACTCCACTAGGTGTTCCTTCACGTATGAACTTGGGTCAGATTTTGGAACTTCACTTAGGTATGGCTGCTGAATTAAATGGTTACCAAGCCGTTGTGCCTGTGTTCGGTGGTGCAACAGTTTCTGAAATACAAAAAGAATTAGTTGAAGGCGGTTTTCCTGCATCTGGTCGTATACCACTATATGATGGACGTACAGGTGAAAAGTTTAATAACGATATTGCTGTAGGTTACATGTATATATTGAAACTACACCACATGGTAGAAGACAAACTACACATGCGTTCTATTGGTTCTTATTCACTTATTACACAACAACCTTTGGGTGGTAAAGCACAAGGTGGTGGACAAAGATTTGGAGAAATGGAGGTCTGGGCATTAGAAGGTTACGGTGCGTCACACATGCTACGTGAAATGATAACAGTAAAATCAGACGATATAACAGGACGTTCAGAAACATTTGATTCAATCATAAAAGGCGAACCATTAAAAGCTCCAAATGCACCTGCATCGTTTACAGTTATGTTGAACTACTTGCGTGGACTTGCATTACATGTCGATTTAAAGAAAAAGATTAAATAATCTAACATATAATAATTATGAAAACATTTGATACAACAAATTTCAATAGTATCGGCATATCGTTGGCTAGTCCTGAGCAAATGCTGGAATGGTCATATGGTGAAGTTACCAAGCCTGAAACTATAAACTACAGAACTGGTCGCGCTGAACGCGGTGGTTTGTTCGACGAACGTATATTCGGTCCAGAAAAAGACTACGAATGTTACTGTGGTAAATATAAACGTATTCGTTATGCAGGTATAATCTGTGAAAAATGTGGAGTTGAAGTTACAAAAGCAATAGTTCGACGTGAACGTATGGGTCATATTGAACTTGCTGCGCCTGTAGCACATATATGGTTCTTAAAAGGTGTGCCTTCACGTATGGCACTTGTGCTTGGTATACAAGCCCAAGATCTAGAAAAAGTAGTTTACTTTGCTGGTTATATTATAACTAAAATAGACCAAGCAGAAAAAGAACGTATACTACACGACATTGAAACAGAATTTAAGTCTAAGACAAAAATGGCTGCTGACGAAGATACTCGTGGTAAACTACGTGACCTTTTTGCTCAAGCTAAAAAAGAAGTAACTGAAATAGTTCAAGGTAAAGTTCTAAATGAAATAAACTACCACCACTATTCTCTAAAATACGGTTCATGTTTCGAAGCTTCTATTGGCGCTGAAGCTATATATGAAATATTTAAAAACACTGACCTTGTTAAACTAAAAGAAAAACTAGAAACAGAACTTCCAAAGTCAAACAGTTTAGATCGTGAAAGAACCCAAAAACGTCTTGCGTTAGTGCGTTCTATGGTAACTGCAAAGGTTCGTCCTGAATGGATGTTCTTAAAGGTTATACCAATAATACCTCCTAACTTACGCCCGATGGTGGCTTTAGAAGGTGGACGTCATGCAACTTCAGACCTTAACGACCTTTACCGTCGTGTTATAAACCGAAACAACCGTCTAAGAAAACTTAAAGAAATTGGTGCTCCAGACGTAATTTTACGAAACGAAAAACGTATTCTACAAGAAGCCGTAGATGCACTTATAGACAACAACAGTGGTAGTGCTGGTGGTGCTGCAGTTAGTCAGTCACAGAAACGCGCACTAAAATCTTTGTCTGACAACTTGCGTTCTAAACAAGGTTTGTTCCGTCAAAACTTGCTAGGTAAACGTGTAGACTATTCAGCACGTAGTGTTATTGTTGTTGGTCCACAACTTAAACTTAGTCAATGTGGTCTGCCAAAAGAAATGGCGTTGGAACTATTCCGTCCTTTTGTTATATCTAAAATACTTGCACGTGAACTTGCATTTAACATTCGTGGTGCAAACAAACTTATAGAAGAACGTGTAGCAGAAGTATGGGCAATACTAGACGAAGTTATCGAAGGTAAATTTGTGCTTGTTAACCGTGCTCCAACATTGCACCGTTTGTCTATACAAGCTTTCAACCCAGTTTTGGTTGAAGGAAAAGCTATACAACTACATCCGCTTGTATGTACAGGTTTCAACGCAGACTTCGACGGTGATCAGATGGCGGTACACTTGCCTCTATCAGTAGAAGCCCAAGCAGAAGCAGGAAACTTGATGGCTGCAACTAAAAACTTGCTTAAACCTGCAAACGGCGACCCTATTGCAACAGCAAAACTGCTTGATATTATTTTGGGTACATACTGGATGACAAAAAATATCGCTGGTGAAAAAGGTGAAGGTTCAGTATTTGCTTCTCCAAACGAAGCCATACTTGCTTATGATTTTGGCCACATAACATTCCACTCTTTGATTAAAGTTCGTGGTGACGACCGTGCAAAATTTGCACCATTTGAAGGTGCTTTAATAGAAACAACTGTGGGGCGTTTGTTGTTTAATAATATTTTCCCAGAAGACTTCCGATTTATTAACGAAGAAATGAACAATAAAAAAGTTCAAGCTTTAGTAGATGCTTTTATTGCGTCTTATGGTTTTGACTCAGCTCCAAAGTTGCTAGACGCTATTAAGGATTTTGGTTACCGTTATGCAACTAAGAGCGGTCACAGTTGGGCATTAGATTCTGTTCGTGTTCCTGAAAAGAAACAAGAAGTAGTAGCAGAATACCAAAAGAAAAATGACGACTTTTTTACACAACATGCAGAAGGTCTTATTTCTGAAGATGAAAAATATCAGAAATTCCAAGAAATTTGGAACGAATGTAAAAAAGAAGTTGAAAAACTTCTACCAGCAACACTTGATCTACGTGGTTCATACAACGATATGTACAAATCAGGTGCTCGTGGAAGTTTGTCACACATGACACAAATGGTGGGTATGAAGGGTCTTATTCAGAACAACCAGGGTCGCATTATTGAATTCCCAGTTATACCTTCATACATAGAAGGTTTGTCACCGGTTGAATACTTTATTACTACACACGGTTCTCGTAAAGGTCTTTCAGATACAGCCCTAAACACAGCAAAGGCAGGTTATCTGACCCGTCGTTTGGTTGATGTTGCTCAAGATGTAACTATTACTCAAGCTGACTGTGGTACAAAAGAAGGTAAAACTATACGCAAACAAATAATATCTGGTTTGGAAATACCTCTATCAAAAGGTTTAGCTGGACGTGTATTGTTAGAAGATGTTAAAAATTCTGAAGGTGTAACAATGTATAAAAAAGGTACATTGATAATGAAAGACGACGCATTAAAAATAGAAAAAGCTGGTATCGAGTCTGTTAAGGTTCGAACTCCTTTGTCATGTAAAAATACTTACGGCATTTGTCAGCTTTGTTATGGTTTAGACTTTGGACGAAACCATTTGGTAAACATTGGTGAAGCGGTTGGTATTGTTGCTGGTCAAGCTATCGGTGAACCTGGTACACAGCTTACACTTCGTACATTCCACCAAGGTGGAGTTGCTGGTCTAGATATTACAGCAGGTTTGCCACGTGTCGAAGAAATATTTGAAAAACGTGCACCTAAAAACCACGCTATTGTTTCTAAAACAGCAGGTGAAGTTATAGAAATAAAAGATAACGGAAAAGAAAAAATAATTACTGTTTTGTCAGATACAAAATTTGACGGAAAATCTAATACAATAGAATACACTGTAACATACCCACGTTCAGTTGTTGTTTCAAAAGGCCAACGCGTACTTGCAGGAGCTTTGTTGTCTGATGGGTCAGCTTTGATAGAAGAAATATTTGTTGCTGGTGGTAAAGAAATGGCTCAAGAATATATTATTCATGAAATTGCCAAAGTTTACGAAGTACAAGGTGCTTCTATTGCCCCTAAACATATCGAAATAGTTATACGTCAAATGTTCTCTCGTGTACGTATAACAGATGCTGGTGAAACAGCTCTAACACCAGGAACAATAATCGAAAACTTTGAATTATTAGAAGAAAATGCTCGTGCTAAGGCTCAAGGTCTACGCGAAGCAAAGGGCGACATGATAGTCCTAGGTATAACTACAACAGCTCTTGAAACTAAGAGTTGGTTGTCAGCTGCATCATTCCAACACACAAACCGCATACTTATAAACAATGCATTACGCGGTGGCGACGATGATCTACGTGGTCTAAAAGAAAACGTTATTGTTGGTCGACTGATTCCTGCAGGTACAGGGTTCGGTAAACAAGGATTAACACGTTTAGATGAAATAACAGAAGAAAACGAAACCGAAACAGAAAGTACTAATGTTGTAGAATAATATGACGTCGGCTGTTGCCCAGATAAAAGAAAAACTTAGTATTGTCGAAGTTCTTTCTTCGTACATTGCAGTTAATCCAGCAGGTAGACAGTTTCGTGCAAGGTGTCCTTTTCATTCAGAAAAAACAGCTTCATTCTACATATCTCCGGAACGTAATTCTTATCATTGTTTCGGCTGCGGTAAAGGTGGTGACATATTTACCTTTGTCGAAGACATGGAAGGTGTAACTTTCAAAGAAGCATTAAAAATACTTGCTGAGCGTGCAGGTGTACAACTAGACGACTATGTGCGCACGGTGGACGATACTCTTGTGCTTTATAATATTTTAGAAGAATCAAAAAAATATTTTATAAAAAATATAAACGAAGATTCAAAAAAATATATTTTAAGTCGAGGTATTACAGAAAAAACATTGAATGAATTTGGTATAGGCTTTGCTGTAAATGAATGGCGTAGTTTAGTAGAACATTTGTTAAACATTGGATTTAAAGGCCCTGATATTGTTCGAGCTGGTATGGCTATAGAAACAGATCGTGGAATATACGACAGATTTCGTGGGCGTATTATGTTTCCGATAAATGACACACAGGGTAGAGTCGTTGGTTTTTCAGGACGTATTTTACCGGCATACGATATGCCAGGTAAAAGCGGAGACAAGCCAGCTAAATATATAAATTCTCCGGAAACAGATTTGTACCATAAATCTAATACATTGTTTGGTTATGATAAAGCTAAAAATGCATTACGTACCAGTGGCTACGCTATTGTGGTAGAAGGCCAAATGGATCTAGTTTTGTCACATCAAGCAGGCTTTAACCAAACAATAGCAGTTTCTGGCACCGCTTTAACAAACAACCACCTTGATTTAATTGGTAGGTTTACAAAGAAAATATTATTTTCTTTTGACGGTGACGAAGCTGGTATAAAAGCATTAAAACGTAGTGTTGAAGAAGCCTTATCTAAAGATTTCGATGTCCGTGTTGTTTCTGTTCCTGCTGGTTCTGACCCAGCAGACATAATACTTACTAATGCAGAAGATTGGAAAAAGTTAGTAAATAGTTCTACATCTATAATAGAATATTTGTTAAATCATTATTCAAAAAAATACAATGATTTGCGTGAATTTAGAAATATAGTAGACAAAGAAGTTTTGCCTTATATACGTTCTATAAATAAATCTATAGATCGTGCACATTTTATAAACTTGGTGGCCAGAGCCGTAGATTTATCTGATGCTGTTATAGCCAAAGCTGTACAAGAAAAAATACTAAATGAACAACCAAAAGTAAATTATGAACTTCCAAAGAAAGAAACGTTGTCTGCTGAAACTATTCTTCTAGGAATAATTGTTCTTAAGTCTGAAAATTATAATGTACTAGAAAACATTTCTTTAAACGAACTGTTTAGTAAGTATATGGATGTTTCTGTAGAAGAATGGAAAATGTCTATAGAAAACATTGATTATGGTTATGCCGGTTCAGTTGCCGAATATCTGTTGTTACAAACCGAAGACCATATAAAACAGTTTGTTTCTGACACTGTGATGAAAGTTGCAGAAAAAAGAGTTTTACAAGCCCTGTCGCATCTTAAAAAACAAGGTCTAGGTACATCAGAAGAAATGCAGTTATTCACAGACCTGACTCGTCGAGTCGACAATATTAAAAAAGATCGTCATAATGTATAATATGAAAAAATCAACAAAAAAGATCGCAAAAAAAGTTGTTAAAAAACCAGTTAAAAAGGTTTCTAAAAAAACTGCACCTAAAAAATCTGTTAAAAAACAATTGGTAAAAAAGCCAGTTAAAAAACAAGTTACTAAAAAAACAGTTTCTAAAAAATCTGTTTCTAAGGCACCTACAAAGAAAACTAAAGCAGAGCTAACGGCAGAACTTTTAGAAAAACAATCAAACATTTTAGTAGAAAAGGGTAGAAAACGCGGCTTCATAACATTTGATGAAATACTTAAAACTTTTCCTGACATAGAAAACAATGTTCTATTTTTAGATGAACTATATGAAAAACTTTCTAGTGTCGGCGTTGACGTTCTAGAAGGTGGTAACTTGTTAGATGTCGATGCAGATGTTAAAGAAATGATAACAGGACGACACCACGACCCAGCGTATGATTCTATTCAAATATATCTAAAAGAAATAGGTCAGTACCCACTTATTTCTTCTTCTGAAGAACGTAATTTGGCAAAACGTATAGAACTAGGTGACAATGAGGCAAAAAATTTATTAGCTCGAGCAAACCTACGTCTTGTTGTTTCTATTGCTAAAAAATATCAAAACCGTAGTGCAGATTTGTCTTTGCTAGACTTAATACAAGAAGGTAACATTGGTTTATTTAAAGCTGTAGAAAAGTTTGACTGGCATAAAGGTTATAAGTTTAGTACTTATGCAACTTGGTGGATACGCCAATCTATAACACGCGCACTTGCAGACCAGTCTAGAACTATACGTATACCTGTGCACATGGTTGAAACTATTTCTAAATATAAACAAGTTTACCGTCGTTTGTCTCAAGACCTTGGCCGCGAACCTTTGTCAGAAGAAATAGCAACCGAAATGGGTGTCGAGGTTGAAAAAATTCATGTTATAGAACAAATTAGCCAAGAAACCACATCTTTGGAAAAACCAATAGGCGACGACGAAGACAAGTCTACTTTAGGTGAATTTATTGCTGACGAAAAAATTCTACGTCCAGACCAAGATGCATCACGCCGTATACTTTCAGACCAGATACATGAAGTTTTGGCTGAACTTTCTCCGAAAGAACAAAAAATTCTTGAAATGCGTTATGGGCTACACGATGGTGTACAACATACGTTAGAAGAAGTTGGTAAGGAATTTGGTGTTACTCGTGAACGTATTCGCCAAATCGAAGCTAAAGTTCATGACAAACTTCGTGCTAATGAAAAAATAATGCGTTTAAAAAACTATTTTGACTAATAGTAATTAATAAATACCCCCCCCTGTCCTTACCCTTGTATAGGGTTAGGTGGCTGAAAGCCAGAGGGGTATTTATTTTGCAAATTTTGTGCATTGCCATATGTGTTGTGGTATAATTTATTTATGATAAAAAAGTTTAGTATTGTCTTTTCTCTAATTTTAGTTATGGGTGGTTTTTGGTTTGGTTTTCACAAAACTCAAAAAGCCCATGCTCAAGTTTTAGATAAAATAACCGGTTATGCATGGTCTACAAACATAGGGTGGATACGTATGAACTGTCTAAACACACTAAACGATAATACTTGTGGTAATGTAAATTACGGTGTTGTTGCAGACCATGACACAGGCATATTGTCTGGCTATGCATGGTCTTCGGTAGTGGGTTGGATATCTTTTAACAGTGCTTCTGGGTGTCCTTCTGTAAGTTATTTTAATTCAGATTCGAACAATTATGGTGACAACTGTTATGCTCGGGCATTGTTTAGTTATGGTTCAGGTGGTTCAAATATAGTTGGTTGGGCGCGCGTAGTTGCTGGACCAAGTGGTGCGTCTTGTAGTAATGGGGCTTGTGGTGAATGGATAAGTTTAAGTTGTTTAAATTCTGCAACCAGTGGTAACCAAAATGGCTATTGTAATAGTAGTAACCATAAAACTTATTATCCTGACGATGGTGGCCCAGCTTTAAATTACAATGGTGGCCCAATTTCTGGTTATGCATATGGTTCTGGTGTTACTGGTGTTGGCTGGCTTGATTTGTCGCGTGTTATTTGGAACACTTCAGAAGACCAATTGTTTTGTGACCTAAACCCAACAGACCCATCTTGTTTACAAGACCTATATATAACAACTAAAAATACTCCATCTTCTGGGCATTTTGAAGTGGGAATTAGTCCTGGAATAGATTTGGAATATGGTTCTAAAAACCACATTGCTTTTTATGATAAATGTGTTGCTAGTACAAACCCTGTAAGTACCGGTACAGCATCTTGGACGGGTCAGAAAGACATTTTAGGTAATAACAATGGTTGGACTTACATTGAAAATGCGGTTCGTGTTCCTTATCCTGTAGTTTCTACTGGTAAGGTTACTTATACTATAACTTGTCCAACAGATGCAACAAACAGTATTAGTGCAAGTATGGATGTAGACGTGACTGTTCCAACTTGGACACTTTCATTGACAGCAAACGGTGACACGGGTAGCACAACCATATCTAATGCAGGTAGTGTTGTACTAAGCTGGAATACTACTAATGCACCTTCTGGTACAACATGTAGTGCACCTATTTGGGCACCGGGCTCTACTGGTACTAGTTCTACTACAAACATATCTAGTGTTACTAATTCGGCAACTTATTCTGTAACCTGTACACCACCCGCGGGTGTTGCTTATGCAAAAACAGCTTCTGTACAAGTAAAAGTTGTTAAAGTTACATCATTTCCACAAATAAGTTGTTTCCATGTAGGTGACAACCCTATACTTAGTTGGTCTTCACAAAATGCAAACACTTGTAGTATAAATGCAGTTGGTAGTGTTATTTCAGGTCTTCCTGTTTATTCAGCTGGAACACCATTTACACAAGGTGCAGGACAATACACACTAACATGTAATGATACTGTTAACAATAAAACTTCTGGAAATAATTCTATAAGTGTAACCCAGTGTATACCTAATTTTAGTATAGATAGTTCTATGACTTGTAATGGAAACCCAAATGCAAATGGCGGTATTATAACAGATAATTCTTTCCAAAAAGTTACTGTTAAATCAGGTGCTACTTATGTTGCTAAGATACCTGTAAATATAAGCCTTTATGATGGTTTTAATTATGATGTAAGTTACACGTTCTTAAAACCTACAACAACAGCTTGGAACAACATATCGGTTAAATGGGCTAGTGGTACAACAGGTAACACTGTCGTTAAGACAAGTAGTGGCGGGTACGCAGACACCTTAATATTAACAGCATCTAGTCTTTCAGATATGCAGGCTTTGTTTACCGGTGTACAAAATAGTTACCAAGGCATAACAATACAAGCTCAACGTTCTAACAGTACTCCAACACAACTAAAACCTAACCCACCCGTAAACAACTTTAGTATATGTGCACCTGGTGGGGGTGGTATAAAACCTATATTTATAGAATCTTAGTAAATAAAAAAACAATGTATAAAATCACATTGTTTTTTTATGTTTTTAAATATGTTAAAATAAAATTATGGAAACATCTGAACAATATCTAGAGAAAATTAAAAATAGTGACTTGTCTACTAAAACAAAACAAGCCATATTTACATTAATCGGGGACAAAGAACTGACTCAACAACTTAAAGACCAATCTAAAGCTATTATAGCTTCTGAAATAGAAGAAGAAACTAGAGACATGTTTGAAGAAGTCGACGAATCAGATATGAAAACAAGTATACCAAATGGTTTTGTAGAAGAAGACGAATCTAAAGTGGTTGATTCTGAAAGTTCAGAAACAGAAGAAATATAATACTAAAAGCCGTGGTTTATACACCACGGCTTTTAGTATCTGAATAATATAAATAGTTTTTACGATGCAGATGAATTTATGGTAAACATTGCATCTAGGTATTTCCAAAATGTTTCGTTGTTAGAAAGTTTTGCAACACATTCACTGGCTTCAGCTTCCATGCGGGCCTTTGGGTGCAGGCTGTCTAGTGGGTAATGGCGGTAAACCCATGCAACTTTGTCTCCGTAGTTGTCTTTTATTTGATGCATAGTTGCATGGAACTTTTGACAGTACGGGCAATCAGAATCAGAATACTCTACTATAACTATAGGTGCATTTGCGCTTCCTATAATGTGGTCGTTAGGTAGTAGTTGTGTGTTTGCAGACGGCTTTTGTTCATCAGTTATGTTTACTTTTTTACCTTCAAGTCCTGTGTCTATTATGGTTTTTATAGAATCTATAGGTTGGGCACCCACGATTTGTATTTGTTGGCCTGTACTAGCAACCATTATTATAGAAGTTGGTGTGCCTTGTACACCTAGCGGTGTTGCTAGGTTAGACTGGTCTTTAACCGTTTGAACAGTTTCACCGCTGTCCATACATGCTTCGAATTTATCGGAGTTTATACCCATATTTGAAGCAAATATTTCTATTGTGCTGTACATTTTATTACCTATGGGTTTTTTCATTGTTTTATTTGGTGCAAAAACAAATATCAAAACTAACCCTATAATAACTGCTGCTGTAACTATAGCCTGTGGTATACCAAAGTTCGAGTCATTGGTTTTTTCAGGAACTTTTTCAGCAGGTGTTTGTTGTTGTGTCATTTCATTATGTATATTTTGTTCATTTTCCATAGATTTATTATACCTTGTAGTCGGTTTTTTACAAACAATACTCCACAAATGAATTGTTGCATTTATTGTTATTTATGCTAATATATTTCTATTGCCGCTTTAGCTCAGCCCCGACGCCCTGGTAACAGGTAGGGGTCGGGGAGCCGACAGAATCGTCGGCTTTGGTAGAAAATATGAAGCCAGTAGTTTATATCTTAGAAACAAGTGTTGGGAAGTATTATATCGGTAGTACCGATAATTTAAAACGACGCTTAGAGCAACATAAAACTGGACATACACATTCAACAAAAAGAATGGGGAAAATAAAATTAATTTTTTCTCAAGTTTATGAAAGCTTGATAGATGCACGATCTGTTGAATTAAAATTAAAGAAATTAAAAAGGAAGGACTATCTTGAAAAAATAATTAAAGAAGGTTATATTAAGATAGTTCCATAATATGCCACTTTAGCTCAGTTGGTAGAGCAACGCTTTTGTAAAGCGTGGGTCCTCGGTTCAAGTCCGAGAAGTGGCTCATAAAATAAATAAAGCCCCAAAGGGGCTTTATTTATTTGTCGCGCTCTTCTTCTTTTATCTTAGCCTTTAGTTGTTTTATTTTGTATTTGTATTCTACAACACTACGCCAGAAGAATGAATTTTGATGTTCCTCGGGGGTAATGGGTTTTTTAGAGAAAAAGGCATATAAGCGTGGCATGTGTAGTTCAAAGAATCTTACTACACGTGCACCTGTGCGTATTTTAAATTCGGATATAGTTATAAACGCACTATGTAAACCACGACTTATGCGGTATGCAATAAACTTTGCAGTCTGAGTAATAACCTTTTTTTCGTATATTTGTGTTTTGTGTATTGTATCTACTGTTATGACGCCTGTACGCAACAAATACGCACGGTAGCAAGTTGTAATATACAACGCTACAGCAGATATTATAAATATTACGATTAAAAAGGTTGTACCCATATCTGTTTATTATACTGTAAATTGATTAAATGAAACAATACTTGCATTAGCTTCTTTTAGAAGTTGACCAATTGTTTTAGAAGGGTCTTTAATAAAGTTTTGTTCTACTAAGGTGTATTCCTTAAAATATGTGTCTAACTTACCTTGAAGAATTTTTGTTTTCATTTCTTCTGGTTTGTCAGATTCATTAACTTCTGCAGTAAATAGTTCTGTAACTTTTGCTTTATCTTCTTCGCTTATTTCTTCTTTTGTTTTAAAGCGAGGGTACATGGCACTAACATGCATTGCTATGTCACGAGCTAAGTCCTTGTTTCCGCCTTCTAGTATTACTACAGCAGCATTTTTACCATTGTGGTTGTATAAGCCAACTACAGATCCTGTAAAAACTTCTACTTTACCTAGTTGAATGTTTTCTCCTATCTTTTGTACTAGTGGGTCTATAAGGTCTTTTGCTTTTGCTAATACAGCATCTGCACCTTCAGATAACGCAAGGTCGGTTAGAGTGTTAACTAATGAAACAAAGTCATCATTTTTTGCTACGAAGTCTGTTTCGCATAGTAGTGTTACAACAGCTGTTTTGTCGTTACTTTCTTTTGTATTTACAAGACCAGCTGCCAATGTTCGTTCTGCTTTCTTTGCAGCACTAAGACTTGATTGTTTTCGTAGCAGTATCATTGCTGTTTCAATGTCGCCGTTACTTTCTTCTAGTGCTTTTTTACATTGCATTACTGATACACCTGTTGTATCGCGTAATTCTTTTATCATTTCTGTTG
>JBPCTC010000017.1:0-7050 GCA_051006535.1 Minisyncoccia bacterium | reverse complement strand
AATGTGTACACGGGTCGGTGCAACATCAAAATATGTTGCCAACGCTTTTATAATTGCGCGGTTTGCTTTGCCATCTATAGGCACTGCACACACAGACACCTTGTATACTACAGGCTCTGTAACTGGTTCTATACCCAAACTAGGTTGAGTTAACCTTTCTACCAAATCTTTTTTAGCATTTGTTTTTACTACTACAGATATTTTCATTTTTAGTATTTTTATAGACAATAAAACCTTGTGTTTAACCACAAGGTTTTATTATTATGAAAGGTGTTTAGAAACTAACTTTGTCATTTCAAACATAGTAACTTCTGCTTTACCACCGAAAACTTGTTTTAAAGCTTCGTCAGCTAAAATGTTTCTTTTGTTTTTAGGGTTTTGCAAATCATGCTTTTTAATATAAGCCCATATAGCTTTTACTACTTCTGATCTAGGCATAGGGCCTTTACCAACTACAGCTTCTAGTTCTGCACTAAGCTTCATTGGTTTCATAAATGCTGAATCTTTTGTTGTTGCCATGTATTTTCTTCGATACGCCATTTTAAGGTGGCTTTTCGTATTATTATTAATATAGGTTCTATTATACCATTTTTAACATTAAATATCTAGTACTGGTATTACTCGGTGGTTACCCCGTCAAATTCTGGACCGTCGGCTTCAGCTTCGGCCTTGGTATGTCTTATTACGCCATCCTTATGGTGGGCTGGGCTGTATATAGTATATAGCTTTAGCATTTCTGTATCAGAAGTGTTTATAACGTTGTGTTGTGCCCCAGAAGGTACTATAACAGCGTCTCCATCGCCCACAGTGTATTCTGTGTCATTTATTATTACTTTACCTGTGCCTGCTTCAAAGCGGAAAAACTGGTCGTTTTCTGTGTGCACTTCTGCACCTATTTCTTCGCCTGGCTGTAACGACATTAGCACCAGCTGGCAATGTTCGCCAGTGTACAAAACATGTCTAAAATCTGTGTTGTCTGTTGTAAGCTTTTCAATATTGTCTTTATAACCTTTTTTCATAAAATTATCTGTTTAGATTAATAATATATTCATTGTAACACAATTTTTATTTTTACTTCGTCACCTTCTAGTATACCTTCGGTTTTGCGCACCTTTTTACTTATACATAAAAGGTAACCTGCCTGTTTGTGTGGAAACAAAGAAGTCGCCCATGTTGTTTTACCTATTGTTGCATTTATTTTAACAAAACCTTTTGTATAGACTTTCCGAATATTTTCTGAAAGTTTTTTATCTAGTGTTACAAAATGCCAACCTCCATCACCGGGCCATCTCCATACCTTTGATTTGATTGTAAAATTTTTCTTTAAATTTGGCATATTAACTATATTATATAGACTACTATAGTATGTTTACACATATGACACAAATTACAAAACCCCGAACTTGTAGTCCGGGGTTAGTTCATGGGGGTGTGTGGCGTTATCTAGCTTTTTCCCTGGATGCAAAGAAAAGTCCGATAACCAATATACCACCTAAAAGAAAATAAGGTACGTATTCCATAAAAAATGTGCTTTTTAGTATATTTATGTAATATACTAAAAAGTTTACTTTGTCAAGTATCTACTTGTGACAAACAAAAAAGCCTGCATATGTATATAACAGGCTTTTGACAACTTTATATAAAAACTACAGGTGGTTGATGTAGGTTTCCATTAGACTATAAAGTGTGCGGGCGCTTTCCTTTAATACAGACAGGGCTGTTGAACTAGGCCCACCCTGCACCATTAGATTGTCGATTGTTTTGTAACCTTCCTTTACGCCCTCAAAAAGCTTTTTCATAAAATCTGTGTCAGGGTTTTCTTTACCTGCTTCAGAGTAGATGTCTTTCAGACATTTTGAGAAATTTTTTAATTCTTCTCTTTTTTCTTTGGTGCACCTACTAAGGACGTCTTGTACAGAACAAACAGTTGCAGATATTTTAATAAAGTGAGACTTTTCAATACGGCTGGTTTGATTAATTGTATTTTTCATATAACTGAAATAATTGTTGATTTTTCTAAATAAAGTATATCACATATTTGTATTTTTATCAATAGTTGCAAACATACAGAATATAGTTATATATTATATAAAACAGATCTAAAAAAATAGTTCAGTTTCTGACCCCTACTGTGTCTAACTTGTAATGACGCTGAAAAGTAACGGGTGCTTTACATAGAACTGTGTAGGCTACGGCAATGTAAAGTTGCAACTGGGGCGATTTTTTTTCTGGTGACTACCGCGGTGGAACTAGTTTTTTTAAATTATTTCAACAACAAAGCCCTTTGGACATTTGTTCAAAGGGCTTTTTTATTTTCTTAAATTAATAAATATGATTTTAATATGTTTTTATATTATTAGAAAAAATCCATACCGTGGTTTTTCATTTCTGCACGAACAGCTTTGTAGTCGGGCATATACTGGGCAACTAGCGCCCAAAATTTTGGACCATGGTTAAGTTCTACCAGGTGGCATAGTTCGTGCACCACCACGTATTCTAGTTGTTTACTAGGTAGTTTAAACAAACGATAATTAAAATTCAAATTCTTTTTCTGCGAACAACTACCCCACCTGCTTTTCTGGTCGCGTATTGCTATTTTGTTGTATTTAAAATTATAAAATTTATTTACTCTTTCTACTTCAGCAACTATTATTTTACGTGCTTGTTCTTTGTTTTTTAAATAGTCTTTTCTGCTTTCGGATTTTTTTGTACGAATTTTTAAAAGGTGTTCTTTGCGCGAACTTTTAATAAAATCAATCTTTTGTATATACGACAAACTTTTAATTTTAGATTCTTCTTCTATAGCTTGGCCCATATCTGTGTGTTCTGACGCATAAACTAACCGCACAATTTTCCTTGCTCGTAGAAACTTTATACCCAGTATGGGCGTGTTGTATTCTTTTAAAACCTTTTTTAGGTTAGTGGTAACCCCAACATAAAAACTGGTATCTATAGACTGGACAATATATACATAATACATAGATATATTTCAAAATTAATACAAACATTCTTTCTTAAATCATATGTTTTGTTATGTACCAACAAACTACAAACAAGTTACCCCACCAAGACACAAACGAAACGACAAAGCTGGCGGTTATTTTATATTGCCACGACATAGGCAGAAGCTGGTTGGACAAACCTTGTTTTTCACGGTTAAGTAAAAAAGGACTGACAGAAAAAGAAAGAAAAATTCCATTTAGTAACATTACCGGTACAGAATACAAATGGAAAAGTAACAAACCTGTAAAACGCACATCACGGTACAGTAACCCACCCCCAACAATAACCAGCAACATGCCAGCCCATATTAGTGGCTTTGTAACTTTGTGTGTACGAATAGTGGCTTCTGTCCAGTATGCAGATTTACGACCAAGGAAACCGTGTAAGTCGATAACAGTAACAGCCCCCAGTCCAATAACAAAACCAGCAAGTAAGATAAATAAAGAAATTGTATACATAATTATTCTGCTTCAATTAAAAGTTTATTAATGTTTAGCGGTAAGGTAGCTTATACTACAGGTACTATTTTGACTCTATAAACTTCAACGATACAGAGTTAACACAATGGCGGATGTTTTTGTCTGTCATCATTTCGCCTTCGAATACATGGCCTAGGTGCCCACCGCATGTAGCACAAGTTATTTCGGTACGACTACCGTCGGCGTCCATAGTACGTTTTACTGCACCAGGTATTTCTGCATCGAAGCTTGGCCAACCACAAGTAGACTCAAATTTATCTGCCGAGTTGTATAGTGGTGCATTACATTGCCGACATACATACACACCGTGGCCAGTAGTGTTTACATATTCACCCACAAAAGGCGCTTCTGTGCCTTTGTCTATTATTACCCGCTTTTCTTCTTCATATAGTTCGTTTAGTTGCATGAAAAAATTATACCATTATTTCAAATAACTATCGAAATATATTGCATGGCAGGTATAGCCACTTGGGTTCTTTTGCAAATAATCTTGGTGGTATTCTTCGGCTGGCCAGAATTTAGTAAAAGGCTCGAGTGTAGTCACCACTGGTGCATTCCACCGGCCAGATTCGTTTACAATTTTAATAAAGTCCTGTGCTTGTTTTAGTTCGTCATCGTTTTGGTAAAATATTGCACTTCTGTACGACGTGCCTACATCGTTACCCTGCTGGTTTAACGTAGTTGGGTTATGTATTTGGAAAAAAAAGTCGAGGAGTTTCCAGAACGAAGTTTGTGCTGGGTTGTAAACTATCTCGATGGCTTCTGCGTAACCTTCATGGTCTTCGTATGTTGGAGATTTTGCAAAATCTTGTCGCGCAATTGTCGACTGATGCGCGACTGTTTCCCCACCAGTATACCCTGCTGTTATATCTAAAACCCCGTGCTGTTTACGCATCAGTTCTTCTAAACCCCAAAAACACCCTCCTGCAATGTACATTTTTTTAGTTTGCATTTTTATATTATAACACCCATTTAAAAAATATTTTAAATTAAAAAACCCCGAAGTGTTAGTTCGGGGTTGGGTTTTAAATCTCGCAGTAAATGTCTACCGTCATTATTGCTCTTACCATGTCATGGTTAACAAAATGTTTTTTTACATGAACATAATAATTTTCTGATCTCTTTGGGTCAATAACACCAAGAACTGTAAGTTCTGAAGTTAATCTATCAAGGAAAAAATCATCCATGTCATGGGTTGATGGAAAAGGTTCAGTAAAGCAATTTTCTAAAACAATTTTATAGCTTTGATCCGGCTGTTTACTAGAACAAATACCTTTGTAGTCTACATGGTACCATTTTTTTAAATTTTTAGAAACAGTTTTTTTCTGTAAAGAAGATGCATCACTGAAAAGTTTATTGCATTTTTCTTGCCATTTTGAGAAGGCATTAATATACAAAACTTGCTCAGACTTTGGTATTTTTTCGTAATTACCATTAATGATTTTGGTAATATACTGAACATTTATCTTGTTTTGTTTTTCCTGGTTTTGTTTTTCTTTAAATTGATTTTTCACACTGTAAACAATGATAACTATGAAAAAAACAAAAAGTAAAACCAGCAAGACTAAGGCCATATTTATAATAGTATTCATGTGTATAAAAGATTTTTATACACAATACTTTAATATAACCAAAATGTCAATATTATTCTGCTTCAACCAAAAGACTATTTATATCTAACAGTAAAGTGTATATGGCCGATGGTAGTTTCTGGGTGTGTTTTCATTTTTTAATTTTTATTTAAATTATTAATTTTTTTCTTTTGCGTCAAAGTAAAATAAATGAAAAAGAAAAGTAGTAAAGTATAATTTATAACCATATACCACTTGTTACCCCACGATACCCCATATGGAAAATGGTAGTTTGATATTGGAAACAAAAATGGTGTTGGAAAAAAAGACAGCACATGCGAAGGTATATCTATAAGTATATGTAGTGCCCAACCAAAAAGCTCAAACCGTGGGCGTTTATATATAACCCAAACAATAACAAACACTACTGCCCATATAACTAAACTATGGCTGTACTGGTACAGGTTTGCAGCTAAAGACAAACCCGACGCAGGTGGACCATTACGACTGCCAATTTCTGCCAACGTTGTAGATCCAGTAATTAAACTAAAAAACAAAGTTATAAAAGGTATAGTAAAGGCAAACATGTCTGGCAGAAAACCAAACAAAGTTGTAGCCCAAACATTTATTTTAGGAATTTGTTTTGCCTGTGTTTGGTTTTTGTTTTCTATTACCCTATTGGCTTTACGTACGCCGTAGTTAGCCCAGAGTGCATGTGCAAGTATGTCCATAAAATAATTTTACTAAATAAAATTTAAAATGCAGAACTAGCAGGGCCAGGAATGTCAGAGTCGTCTTTGGCCATGGGTTCTGTGTCTGGTTCTACAAATGTAGCTTGTTCATAGCGTTCTGTAACTATGTCGGCAATGTCGTTAAACTTAGTATTTAGATCCATGGGTAATTCTATTACAAATTCTTTTAAGGAATTTATTTTACTACGGAAAACCAACCTTGGTTGTTCTGTTTTTTTACCTGTTTCTAAGTTTGTAACATTAGCTACAAATGCAGTAGCTACAAACTCAGTGTCGCCCTTTTCTTTTAAGAATTCGTTAGCCCCTTGGGTAAAGCCGTCTAAAAAAGTTTTTAACTTTTCTTTGTATTCTTTTTGTTCGGCTTCTTGTGTATGTATAGAATTTATTCTTTCTGTGTCTGGACCGATATTGTTTAAAATACCAGCTTCGTGTGGTTTTTCAGAATTGTTAGATTGATGTGTAGGGTTTTCTAGATCCATAAATTTGTAGTTAAAATATAATATACATATTATACCACATAAAACATAGATATTAGTAATACTTATATTTGGTTTTTATTTTATATTACATCGTCTAGACCGCCACCATTTGTAACATCTGTAAAACCCGCATTTTGCATTAGGGTTTTTGCCCGGCCAGCCCTACCGCCCGAACGGCAGTACAAAACTACAGGTGTAGTTTTGTCTACATCAGGAAACTTGCCCTGAACCATCAGTTCTATGTCGTGGTGCATAGCCCCCGGTTTGTGTTTTTCATTGTATTCTTCGTCTGTGCGTACGTCGATGTATAGCATAATGTTTAAATTTTTTAATGAATTAATTTTTATATTATTTCAAAAATATATTTTGCAAAATTTATAAATTCATCTTTACGAACAGGACTAACAAAATTATTCTGCTCGTAATGCATAGGTATAATTTTACTAATACTTTTAAAAGTTTTTGCAAATTCAAATGCTTCATTAGGACCAAATGTATAATGTCCACCAACAGGCAACAATGCATAGTCAACACTTAAACCAGTAACATCAATACCCGACGGGTTGTACATGTCACCAGCAAAGTAAATACTTTGTCCATCTACATGTATTAATAAACCAAAATTTTCAGCCAAAGGCACAGATACGTTTGGTCCATGATCAACATTAAAAAATTCTACTTCAAATTCGCTAATTTGTACCCTGTCACCTACTGAAACTTTTTTAATTTCAAAATCAAAATCTTGTTCACCAAATGCGTCAATGCA
>JBPCTC010000016.1:0-3040 GCA_051006535.1 Minisyncoccia bacterium | reverse complement strand
CTTTCGAACAATCTGTTTTTTAGATAGTACACGTAGCACTATCTGAATAAAGAACAAATTCTAAACATTTGGGTTTGTTTGCAAGTCCCATACATGTTTGTAATACGGGTTGTTTTGCAATAATTCATTGTGGTGGCCACTGGTAACAAAACTACCGTTTTTAACAACAATAATTTCGTCCAACAGCGCCACCGTAGCTAAACGATGTGCAATAAGAATAAGTGTTTTACCATGAAATGCAAATTTAATTGCTTCCTGTATAACTTGTTCTGTTTCAGCGTCTAGTGCACTAGTAGGTTCGTCCATTATTACAATGGGTGCGTCCTTCAGTATGGCCGCACAGATGGCCAAGCGTTGGGCCTGCCCACCAGAGAGTTTTACACCACGTTCCCCTACTTCGGTTTCAAGACCTTTTGGAAAATTTTCAAAAACAAAATTACAATGCGACTTATTAATGGCATTTATAATCTCTTTCTCAGTTGCATAAATATTACCCAAAGTAATAATGCTACGTACTGTACCGTTTGGAAATTCTGGTTTCTGAGGTACATATGCAATGTGTTCACGTAAACAATGTTTAGGAATATAACTACATGGCACCGTACCTATATGAATATCGCCTTTTTGCACATGTAAGAAACCAAGTAATACGTTAACCAAAGTAGATTTACCACTACCTGATTCACCAACGACACCGTAATGTTTACCACCTAAAAAATGGAAAGAAAAATCACGAATAACAGTTTGTTCTGAATCTTTACCAGAATCAAAAGTAAAATCAACGTTCGACATTGTAATACTGTTGTTGTCTAAGACTATTCCGTTTTGCGGAATCAAATGTGTTTCACCTTCATCTTCAGTTTTAGAATCATCCAGAATCTGTGCCATTTCATACGAACTAGCAAGAGCTGTACGTAAACGAAAAAACGATTGACCAAAGTTAAACATTGAACTGGTAAGTGAACTTATGTACACCTGTACCATAACAACAGTACCTATAGTTTCAGTTTTGTTTTGAACTGCAACAACCATCTGGTACATAACTATTATCTCAATAGCTATCATTAAGAAGTCTTGAATGGCCCATTGGTATTCGCCACAGATCCACGCACGACGTGTTGCATTCATTTCTTTTTCAGTACGTTTTTGAAAGTCAGCATACTTTTTAGGTGTGCTGGCAAAAGAACGCAAATATGAAACTGAACTTACAATACTACTGAAAAAACTCATTGTTTTAGAGTCTTGTTCAGAAGCTTCTAAATCTAACTTCATACGACGCCCTGAAAAAATGTATGTAACTAATACAAATACCAGAACCCACACCAAGAATATCGGTGCAATGTTAGGTATCGTGTAAAACGAATAGGTAACTAAATACAACACAAGGAAAAATGATGGGGTAATGGCAAATATCAGGTGGTCTATTGTGTCTTCGGAATAGTTTGCAAACCTTTTAGATTTACTGATAAGTCCGCCGATAGATGTGTTTTTAAAGAAGGAATAATTCTTCTTTAAAATACCTGACAGTACATTGTCACGAAGGTCTTTTATGATTCGCGATTCGGCAAATATCAATGCCCAATGTGCCACGCGCTTAAGTAAGTACGAGGCACTGACGCAAATAACAATCATTGTAAATGCGGGCCATGGGTTACCGCCAGATATTAACTGGTCGCAAGCAATTTTCCATTGTGAGGGTTTTAACATGGCCGTAAAATACGGCGCAAGATTATAGCCAACAAAGGCTATTGATAGTGCTACTGCATTGTTTTTAAATGCATTTTTCCAGCCGCGCCACACTGTGGCAATAATGTTGGGTTTGGTTTTCTGATCCATTTTGTTTGGGGTTTAGAATATTATTAAATTATAAAGAATTAAGGGTTTAAAGAACTTGCCAAAATAGCCTTGAGCTTATGTTTGGCTCAGGTTACTCAATATTCTCTGTATTCAGAGATTAAGAAATCGACAGCCAAACACAAGCGTGTTTCATAGCAAAAAATGCACCAACTAGACCAACTTGGCCTTCGGCACGGTTTGTATATGAAATTGATTTGTGTATATTTGTCATACTTTTATGTAGACGTATGAAATAGCTATATATTACAAGCACAAAAAACACCTTATGAAATAAGGTGTTTTTTGTGCTGTCAGCACCTAAAGCAGTATCTATAATTTTTTTAGTTTAGCAGTAAGGTTTTTGCGTTTTGGAGTCTGGTCAAAGTTTCGTCTTTGCCCAACACGTAAGCCAAAGTAAACGGATCAGGAGATTTTTCTGCACCTGAGAGTGCCATACGCACAGGCCACAACACATCGCCACGGCCGACAGATTCGGCATAGTCCCAAATAGCAGACTTGATTGCGTCTACACTAGACCAGTCGGCTTTTTCTAACATATTAGCAACTTCAGCAACTACAGCAGATAAATGTTCGTATTTGTTTTCATCGATAAATTTTGTTTTCTTAAAGAAAAGCATGTCGCGTGTGTAAACTGGAATATCAAAGAAATAACTAAGTTCGCCTTCTGTCCACATGGTTTTTACGTCCGCAAACTTAGCAATACGGTCGATGATGATGGGTAGAACTTTTCTAAAACGGTCCGCACTGTACTGTGGTAGTGCAGTAGCTTCTAGTGGTAGGTACTGTTCGACTAATACATACTGTTGGTCGTGTGAAAGCTTTTTAATATGTTCGCGGTTTACCCAGTCGAGCTTTTCTGTATTAAATATACCACCACCTGACTGTACACGTTCAATACTAAATGCCTGAATAAGTTCCGGCAATGTAAATATTTCTTGTTCAGTACCAGGGTTCCAGCCTATTAGCGCGAGGAAGTTTAACAAGGCTTCTGGTAGGTAGCCCATGTCGCGGTAGTCTAATGTGTTTGTTGCACCGTTACGTTTAGAAAGTTTTGTGCGGTCTGGCGCCAGTACTAACGGTATGTGTGCATATATAAATGGCGGAAACCCAAGTGCTTCACGTATAAGTATTTGCCGTGGTGTGTTTGAAAGGTGTTCCTGTGCACGGATAATGTGTGTTATAC
>JBPCTC010000015.1:0-1994 GCA_051006535.1 Minisyncoccia bacterium | reverse complement strand
CCCTAAGACAGTGCGTAGTGCTTTACAAGAATCTAGAAACATACCTGCTGTTAAAATGTTATATATGATCGGGCTAGACGACGCAATGAAAACAGCACGAAACTTGGGTGTAACACTTTCTGGAGATAAAGATCAATATGGTTTGTCTTTGGTACTGGGGGGTGGTGAGGTTTCTTTACTAGACATGGTAACAGGTTATGCAACACTTGCTAATAATGGTGTTCATCAACCAATAGTACCTATTTTAAAAATAGAAGACAGTTCTGGAAACACAATAGAAAATACAGAAATAAAAAATGGAGAACAAGTTATATCTACAGAGGCTGTTTCTTATATATCAAACGTGCTTTCAGACAACAATGCTCGTATACCAACATTTGGAGCTAATTCTTCTCTATACGTACCCGGTTATGAAGTTGCTGCTAAAACAGGTACAACAAACAACAATAAAGATGCTTGGTTGATAGGATATACACCTTCTATAGCTGTTGGTGTATGGTCTGGTAACAACGACAACACACCGATGAAAAGTGGTGGTGGAACAGTTGCAGGTCCAACATGGAACGAATTTATGAAGTTTGTTTTACCAACAATACCAAAAGAAGAATTTCCTACCCCAGCACAACTAGATAAATCTTTGTCCCCTATATTACGCGGTTCTTGGTATGGTGGTGAATACTATACAATAGACACAATAAGTGGTGGACTAGCTACAGAATACACGCCTGAAGAAACAAAGAAAGAAATAGGTATTACAAACATACACGACACTTTATATTGGGTAGATAAAAACAACCCAACCAATGGAAAACCCTCAAACCCTTCTTCAGATCCATTATTTAATAATTTTGAAACAGGTGTACAAATATGGTGGAATCAACACAAACAAAACTACCCAAACATTACACTTGATCAAAAACCAAAATATTATGACAACATACATACAGCACAAACAATACCAACAGTGTCTGTGTCAAACAACCAAGTATATGTTTCAGGAAAAAACCTAGTTGTTTCTTATACATATCAAACAGTAAAGCCATTTAGAAAAGCCCAGTTGTATGTAAACAATGTTTTAATAACAGAATCAAACACACAACCATTTACATTACCAATAGACAGTATAAAAAACATTGATAGCACAAACAAAATAAAAATAGTTGTGTTTGATACTGATTACAACAAAAACCAAGCTGAAATAAATATGTCTTTTTAGACTAAACAATATCAAAAACACCAAAATCTTTTAGTTTAACTAAAAGATTTTGTTTTTGGTGTATAATTTTTTCCTTGTATAAGGGTTTTGTTTTTATATATAAAACACCATTTTTAGTTAAACAATTTTCTTTTTTAAGATTTATTTTAAATTCTTTATTAATCACATCAACAATAGACAACATTAAAAAATCCTTCTTTATTAAAAACTGATTTTGTTTTTGAAGAAGGTTTTTTAATTTCATATTATCTGTTTAAAGGCATTATAAGATAAAGAAAATTTAAATCATGTAGTGGTTTTACAACCATAGGTTTTTCTTTTACTGAAAAAGAAAAACGTATACTTTCATCATTTATAATATTTAAACAATCTGTTAAATACCTATAATTAATAGACATTTCTATGTTTTCACCGTTTATAGTAGAAGGTATTGATGATGTAAATATACCAACATCAGTACTTTTTGAACTTATAACCATTGTTTTAGTTGTTGTATCGATTGATAAAACAATATGATTAAACTTATCTGTAAAAACATTCGATGTTTTTACAGCATTTAAAATGTCATTTTTAAGTATAACAACATCTGTTTTACTTTCTTTTGGTATTATTTGTTTATAGTCAGGAAAAACACCATCTATAATACGTGATGTTATATAAATACCAGAAACACTATCTGTTATAACTAACTGGGTTTTTGTAGCTTTTATTTCTACTGGGCTTACTGATCCTGAAAGTATTTTACTTATTTCTATAGCGTTTTTATGTGGTATTAATA
>JBPCTC010000014.1:0-5307 GCA_051006535.1 Minisyncoccia bacterium | reverse complement strand
GCGAAATGATGAAGATTTTTGGATTCAAATCCAAAAACGCTGTTTCGCGTTTAGTAGACAAAATGCTAAATGTAGGTTTGGTTGAAAAAGACCATCTAGGTAGGTTAGTACCTACATCTGGTTTTAATGAAACTCCTTTGTTAGGTTTGGTAACTGCTGGTTTACCAGCATATGCCGAAGAAATGGTAGAAACTACCATTAACCTAAACAACTTTTTAATAAATAAAAAAGACAAAACATACATACTAGAAGTCAACGGTAAAAGCATGATAGATGCCCACATCGACGACGGCGACATGGTTATAGCTGAACGTACAGAAACAGCTAAAGATGGCGACATAGTTATAGCTGAAGTTGATGGTGAATTTACCATGAAGTTTTTCCGCAAGCAGGGGACAAAGGTTTGGCTTGAACCCGCTAATCGTGATTTTAAAAACATATATCCAGAAAGAAGTTTAAAAATAGTAGCCATAGTTAAGGGCGTAGTTAGAAAGTATTAATAATAGGGGACACAAGTAATTTTAAAATACCCTAGATAAAGTACGTAAATTATTTTATTTGTTTTAAAAATTTTAATTAATAAAAATAAAAGGGTATAGATAACAAATAAATTTTAATTCCTGATCTTTTTTAATTGGTTGGAATATCATAGGTTATGTGTGGATTCAAGGCATGGATTTCCAGGGCCCCTTATAATATAAACGAGTGTCGGAAAAGATATATTGTGCGACACAACTATATAAAACAAAGCTCTATTCCCTTAAAACTAAAAATACAATTTTTATAAACTGACACTACTATAGATTTAATATAAATTCTAGAATAAATATTGAGCTATATTTAAAATAAATATAGTAATAAATAAAACCCACAATATTGTGGGTTTTATTTATTGACAGGTCCCCTATTTAACTAGTTATGCTAGTTGTAGCGGTGCCAACTTGACCAATACATTTATTAAATTTTAGAATTTGTTTATTGTATTCGTCTATCTGGTCTTTGGTTGTTTTTATAAGTTCGTTATATTTTTTAACTAGATCGTTATATGTAGTTACTAGTTGTATATAGTTTGGTTGAATTATTGCATCGGGTGTGTTTATAATAGATTTTTGTTTATCTAATTCTAATTGCATTTGAGTTGCTTCCTTTTCATTTTTTGTAATCGTATTTCGTAGTGTGGTGTTAGTTGGTGGGCAGTCTGAAAGAGGTCTACCAAAATGTTGTACTGCTATCCATACACTACGACCTTCGTATGTACCTGAAACTATACCCACACCTAGTTCTGTATAATTGTCGTTTAGTATGTTTGCACGGTGGCCAGGGCTGTTCATCCATGCATCTACTATTTCTGTTGAGTTTGCAAAGTTGCCTAATGCAAGGTTTTCACCGACTGTTATGTAGTCATAACCTACATATGTAACTAGTTCACCCACGCCTTTACCACTTGGTGAAATGTGTTCAAAGTACTGCCTGTCTAGCATGTCTTTTGCTTTTACATAAGCTGTTCTGTCTAGTGTTTGGTTTTCGTGTAAATTTGGCTTGCCTTGCTGGTTACGTTGTTTATTTGTGTTGTATATTATAGTTTCTACTGTAACCGCCCCTTCCTGGACAGTATTGTTGTTTAGTGTTTCTGATATAAATGTCTGTAGTGGTCCTGGCGTGTTTACTTCTTCTTTAGGTTTTGGTTTGGTTGAAGTTTCTGGAAGTTTGTTTGTGTCGTCTTGTATAGATATGGGTGTTGGTATAGATTCTGTTTTTATTTGGGAAGATTTTAAAATAGACCCTGCTTCAGATTTTATTTTGTTTGTTAAACTAAACAAAGTATTTTGGTTATAGTAACCTACAATAACGAGTATTATGCATATTAAAAGTGTTCTATTGTTCATAAATTAGTTGCAACTCGTTGATAATGTTTTACCTGCTTTTTCTGCTTCCATTGCTGTCTTATAGTATACCAAATTTTTCTTACTTAGTCCGCTTGCTGCTGGGCAGTCTACCGGGTAGTATTTTTTGCCACGACTAGACGACACATACAAACCCTCGCCTACACCTACTTGTGTGGTATTTTGTACTGCTATTCCGTCGGTAAAGTTGCTTTTTACTGTGCTTTGCGGTTCTATGGCTGTATTTGGGCTTATAAGTTGGCTACCTATAGCGTTAGCACCACCTACTATAACTACCCCGCTACCATTTTGTGGGTCTATTGACAAACGACCTAAAACAAAGCATATTAAACCAGTTAAAATAACGATAAAAATAACAGCCACATCACGCCCTTTAGGGCTTTGGGCAAAGGTCTTGATTTTTTGTGTATAATCCTGTATACTCATTACACAACTTATTATATCGTATTAACCAAGAATATCTAGTATATGGCAACCAAATTGGCGGCAGGTACCGCAAAAAACCTAAACGATTCAAACCCAAAGTATTTGGGTACTAAGCTTTACGATGGTGAAAAAGCTCAATCAGGCAACATTATTGTACGCCAACGCGGTACAAAGATTCTTCCAGGAAACAATGTTCAAATGGGTAAAGACCACACACTTTATGCAGTTGCTAACGGTAAAGTAAAATTTGGCCGTACTCGTAAAACTCATTTCGACGGCAAAACAGTAGTAAAGAAAATCGTTCACGTGCAATAAAATAAACAAATAAATAAAACCTCGGACGTTTACCCGAGGTTTTATTTATTTGTTTACAAATCTATTTTTATAGAAATGTTAGAGACGCAATGCTGTCGCCGGGGCGTAGTTTCATTATGGTTACACCTTGGGTGTCTCGGCCAGAGTTAGGTATACTTGATATGTCTACACGTATTATTTGTCCATTTTTAGATATAGCTATTAATTCAGCTTGGTCGGTTACAACTTTGGCTATCATTAGTTTACCTGTCTTAGCACTGATCTTAGCAGTTTTAACACCGCTTCCACCACGTCCTTGAGTTTTGTATTCTGTTAGTAATGTTTTTTTACCCAAACCATTTGCACCCATAACTAATAACGAACCAGGTGTGCCTTTTTTGATTATATCTACACCCACAACTACATCACCTTTGTCTAGTTTTATACCGCGTACACCACCAGCACCACGGCCCATTTCACGAACATCAGATTCGTTAAAACGTATAGACTGGCCTTCTGAAGTTGCAATTATTACATCGTCGCCTGTATCGACTGAAAGTACGTTTGCCAGGCTGTCACCCTTTTCAAGTTTAATTGCAATTATTCCTGAACGACGTACATCTTTAAAGCTTTCAGCATTTACTTTTTTAGATTCGCCAAGCGCGGTAACCATTATAAGTTGGCCAACGGCAGACTTTTTAGATTTTGATATAGGTAGTATTGAAGTAACAAATTCTTCAGAACCTAACGAAAGGAAGTTCATTATAGATTTACCTTTTGTTGCACGGTTACCTTCTGGTATTTCGTACATTTTTATTTGGTATGCACGACCTTCGTTAGTAAAGAATAGTAGGTCGTCGTGAGTGTTACCTGTAACTAACATAGTTACAAAGTCTTCCTCTTTAGTTTCTATATCAACCACACCTACCCCACCGCGTTTTTGTGAACGGTATTGTGTTGGGTCGGTACGTTTTACATAGCCACCCTTTGTGTATACCAAAACGCATTCTTTTTCAGGTATAAGGTCTTCGTCGCTTATGTTTTTAACACCACCCTTTATAACGCGTGTACGACGAGCATCTGCGTATTTTTCGCGAATTTCTTTAAGTTCAGTTGCAACTGTTGCAAGTATTTTTTTCTCTGATGCTAATAGTGCTTCAAGTTCTGCAATAAGTGCTTGTTTTTCTTTCAGTTCTGTTTCTACAGCTTTGCGTTCAAGGCCAGCAAGTTTTTGCAAACGCATTTCTAGTATGGCGGTAGCTTGTATGTCAGAGAATTTAAACTCTTTCATCAAGTTTAGTTTTGCCAGTGCTGCGTCTTTAGATTCGCGGATTATTGTTATAACACGGTCGATATGGTCCAGTGCTTTCTTAAGACCTAACAGTATGTGTTCGCGTTCTTTGGCTTTTTTAAGTTCAAACTGTGTACGACGTCGAACAATAATTTGACGGTGGCCGATGAATTCCTTAATTATCTGTGCTAATGAAAGTGTCTGAGGTATACCGTCGACAAGTGCCACCATGTTAAAGTGGAACGTAGATTCTAATTGACTGTGTTTGTATAAGTAGTTCAGCACTTTTTGTGGGTGTGTACCGGTTTTTAAGTCAATAATAACACGGATGTCGTCTGTAGATTCGTCACGCATGTCTTTTATGCCTTCCAGTTTTTTCTCTTGAACCATTTCTGCAATGTTCATTATCAAGTCGGCTTTGTTAACGCGGTATGGAATAGAAGTAATTATTATTTGGAATTGTCCGTTCTTTTGTTCAACTATTTCGGCTTCTCCACGACATACTACCCCACCACGGCCTGTAGAATATGCGTGTAATATGTCTTCTTTACCATATATAATACCCCCAACTGGGAAGTCTGGGCCTTGAACAAATTGTAATAAGTCTTCTGTTGTTGCGTCTTTGTTTTCTGTCATGTGTATACATGCATCAACAACTTCACCCAGGTTATGTGGTGGTATATTTGTTGCCATACCCACAGCAATACCTAAAACTCCATTTAGTAGTAGTTGTGGTACTGCAGCTGGTAGTACAGTTGGTTCCTTGAGTGACCCGTCGTAGTTTGGGCGCCAGTCTACTGTTTCTTTATCAATATCGCGAAGCATTTCCTGGGTAATCTTCGACATGCGGGCTTCGGTATAACGCATTGCCGCCGCACCGTCGCCGTCTATAGAACCAAAGTTACCTTGCCCGATAACAAGTGGGTACCGTGTAGAAAAAGGTTGCGCAAGGTTAACCATAGCGTCGTAAACAGATACGTCACCATGTGGGTGGTATTTACCTAGAACGTCACCGACTACTGCCGCAGACTTTTTAGCTTTAGAGTTAGCAGTAAGGCCTTTTTCGTGCATGGCATATAGTATGCGTCGATGCACCGGTTTTAAGCCGTCGCGGACGTCTGGCAATGCACGTGCGGTTATAACCGACATAGCATAGTCCAGATATGCGTCTTTCATTTCTTTGACGATATTGATCGGCAAAATACTGTCCCGCATAGGCACAGCCTCTATTACTTCTACCTCTTTTTTCTTAGCCATGTGATTTTCCCAAAAATCATGTCGGCCGGTGTCTATTTATGGCCGACTAGTATTAGTGGGTGTTTGATTTTGTTATTACTAATACATATATTATACCAAAAAACCGTTTCGCGTGCACGTTTTTTGTCTACTTGT
>JBPCTC010000013.1:0-12083 GCA_051006535.1 Minisyncoccia bacterium | reverse complement strand
GCAGTTATAATACTACTTGCAGGGTTGTCTGAAGCTAGACCTACAGTAACAGAACCTGTTACTACAGAACCGCCATTGTTGTTATTGTTATTGTTAGAAGTACCACAACCTGCTGCTATAGCAGCACGTGTAGCTGGACCTGTTTGTCCAACTTGTGCAATACCCATTTTCTTTTGGAAAGCCATAACTGCTTTCTTTGTTGCTGGACCGAAAGTTGTAGTTTCGTAGCCCATTGAACCTGCACCTGATGTTGCCACCATAGTGTCAGATGAACATGCGTTTAGGAATTGTTGAAGTTCCTTAACTTGTGCTCCTTTTGAACCAAGCTTAAGTGTACTTGTGATAGCTGCACTAGCTACAGAACCAACTAAGGTAGCTGCAACAAGTGATGCACCTACAAGTGCTTTCATTGTTTTTATATTAATCATATTAAATGAATTGAGACCATGTTTTATATGTACTATATAAAACATAGCGGCTGTGTTTATACTTCGACAAAAGTATACACGAGCCTTACTATCTGCCGTGTCGACATGGCCGAACACGGACGGAAGGATTGTTAACTAGATCAAAATACCGATATCGGCATCATGCCGGTATTTCTCTATTCTGTTATCAAAGTTCGATCCGTCTTCGGAACTGTGTATATATGGTCGATAGTCCACCTATAAACAGTATTTATATACTACCATTTTGTGTACATAGATGCAAACGCAAAAACCAACATGTGGACAAGTCCACGCAAGGTTTTAAATTTACAAATTTTATACAAAAAGATAGGTACGTTTTGACCAGGCCACCCCATATACATAGACTGGTAGGTCGATAATGATGACGTATATAAAGGCCTAATATTACAACAACTTGGACCAGCCAAGTTGTTAATATAATCTTGTTTAGTAAGTGTTTTAGAGATTTAAAATGGTCGCGCTTTAAAGGACATTGCGCGACGCGATTGTTGGGACAATCGTATATTTTGACCACCTTTTTTCACCGATTTTCTTAAGGACACCAGTGGCAACCAGGTCGGCCAATTCGCGCTGAATAGTCTTTTCGCTTATGTCTGGAAACGCATGGGTTATGTCCTTTATCATTACAGAAGATTCACCTGTAACACTATTTTTACGTCCCCTAACCATGTCCATTATCCTAGCTTTTCTGTCTGTATGTTTTTCATGGTTTGATGTATAAACTGACTTTACAAGATGTCCTTGATTGTCCTTTATAGCTATATTTGTCTGTTTATGAAACACATTCTGTTTGTTCTTATAAAAATTTGTCGAAACACTATTTTGTAGGAAACCTTGCGACTTGTTGTTAGTTGTTGGGTTTGGTAGATGGTCTGCAAAAAGCTGGTCCGGAAAACGTATACTGCTTAACAAATTGTCTTCTATTGTAGTCTGATGTATGTAAGATTGAATGTATTTTTGTAGGAGAGTTATTTCAGTGTCGAGTATAGTTGCATTCATACGAGAAACAAAACCGATGTCGCGAGCAATGTGCACCAAGTCTGTTACTAAACTAAATTTTTCATGGACATCGTTTAGTAGAGTTTTATGGTCGATATTTGATAGATGTCTTATATAATTTACGTCTTTTAAAATAGAGATTGAGCTTGTCCGTAATTCATTACGTATAGGATCGTTGACCTTTATATATTCAGTAACCATATATATTGCAGTTACAATATTTTTTGTCTTTTTAGTAATGGGGTTTATGTTGTCCATGATATTCTACATATGTCTTTTAAAAATATTTCGGCCATTTGTGCGTCCATTATATACCCATAAGGACATTTGTAAAGTACAGACTTACCCTAGCAATCGTTTTACATAAATGTCCATTGAAGCGCGATCAAAAACCTTGTGTTATAACAATATTTTGGTAGACAATACGTGTGTACTTGGTAAAATATAAGAACAATAACACATTGGAACATGCGAAACAGAACGTACACAATTGTGTTTTTAAATAAAATAATATGGCAAAAGAAACAAAGAAAAATAACCCTAAAAAACAAGTTGAAGAAACCGAGAAAACTTCGCGTTTAAAAGACGCAACCAGACACGGCATATACGCAGTTATATACTTTATAGTTTGTTTACTTTTATTACTGGCAGCGGTAGGTAAGGCTGGTGTAGCTGGTGATGTTATATTCAAAGCTTTCTTTAGTTTGTTTGGTTATGGGTACTACCTGTTACCTGTTGTTTCGGGTATGTTGGGTGTGTCATACATACGTTCGACCATACCAGAACTACCACTACTACACACTATTTCAGGTGGGGTTTTACTACTTTCTGCATTAGGCACAATGGAAATATTTGGAGGTGCAACAGCTAAAGTTGGTGGGCTTTTCGGGCACTGGATTGCTTTACCATTTGTGGCTCTTTTTGATACAACAGTTGCTGTTATTATTATGCTTGGTTTGGTGTTGATATCTAGTTTTATTTTGTTTGACTACAGACCAAGCATAGGCACCATAACAGCCCGCATTGCAGGTTTATTTAAGAAAAAAGAAGCTGTGTTTGACCCAAACCGTGAACCTACCATAACTGACAGTTCGGTAGAACCAACAGAATACAAAAACACAGAAGCAGAACAACCAGAAGAAAGAAAAGTTACCCCTAAAAAAACCAAAGAAGATTCAGACGATGAACTGGTAGTGCTGAACAAAAAGCCATTTAAAACCCACAATTACGATGCCCCGCCACTGGCTTTACTAGAAGCCGACCGTGGTAAAGCTAATGTAGGAGATGTAAAAGCAAATGCAAACATAATAAAACGCACACTTCTGAACTTTGGTATTGAAGTTGAAATGGACGAAGTTACAACCGGGCCTACATTTACACAATACGCACTGAAACCCGCAGCTGGAGTAAAACTGTCTCGCATTGCAGGACTACAGTCTGACTTGGCACTGGCACTGGCGGCACACCCAGTACGTATAGAAGCCCCAATACCAGGCAAGTCGTTAGTGGGTATAGAAATACCAAACAAAACAAAAGCCACTGTTGGACTGGGTTCATTACTTGCTGATGAAAGGTTTAAAAACGCAGCCAAACCACTGACTGTAGCACTAGGACGCGACGTGGCAGGACGACCACACTTTGTAAACTTAGCCAAAGCACCCCATGCATTGATAGCGGGTACAACAGGTTCTGGTAAGTCTGTAACAATACATGCCATTATAAATTCTTTGCTTTACAGAAATGGACCAGAAGATTTGAAGCTTATATTCGTCGACCCTAAACGTGTTGAACTTACACTTTACAACAACATACCCCACCTACTAACACCTGTTATAACAGATGCAAAGAAAGCCATACTAGCATTAAAATGGGCTGCAAAAGAAATGGATCGACGCTACGACCTACTACAAGCTGAAAGCGTGCGTGATATAGAAAGCTATCATTCTAATATTTCAGGAGGTAAAGCAAGTAATGGTGACGATGCAGAACGCATGCCATACATTGTTATTATTATCGACGAGTTAGCCGACATAATGCAAGCGTACCCGCGCGAACTAGAAGCTGGTATAGTTAGACTTGCACAGATGTCCAGAGCTGTTGGTATACACCTTATACTATCTACCCAACGTCCTGAAGTTCAAGTTATTACTGGCTTGATCAAAGCAAACGTACCAACACGTATTGCCCTACGCGTGCCGACACAGATGGATTCGCGCACCATATTAGATGCTTCTGGAGCAGAAAAACTACTTGGCCAAGGTGACATGTTGTATTCTGGTGGCGAAGGGCAACCTTCTCGTCTACAGTCAGCATATATATCTGAACAAGAAGTTAAAAAAGTTGTTAATTACCTAAAAGACGCGTATAAAGAAGAACTTCTAGATACAATAGAACTTTCAGGTACACCTACGATGGACAAAACCATATTTGACTCTACTTTAGATGGAGACAAAAACAGTGAAGACGACGACTTATACGAACAAGCTCGTCAGATTGTTGTTGAAACACGTAAAGCTTCTACGTCTTTCCTACAACGTAAACTAGGAATTGGTTATGCCCGTGCCGCCCGACTGATAGATATATTAGAGGAACGCGGTATTGTAGGCCCAGGCAATGGGGCAAAACCACGTGACGTATTAGAAGGTGGAGTGGTTCGTGACGAAGCAGGTCAAAACATTATATCGAATAATATGGATATGATATAATATGACTACCTATATGCAACGAAACTATAAAACAATGATTCGTAACACTGCACTTTGTTTGTTTGCGTTTACTATTGTTAGTTATGGTATATACCGTTTTTACCCTTACCTACGTGGGGTTGAACTGTCGGTAGAAAACATACATACAGGCGACACTATAACCACACCAACACTAACACTGTCAGGCACGGCACCAAGAGCACATAAACTAGAGATAAACAACAGCCCCATAAGCATAGATAAAAAAGGAAATTTTAGCGAACCGATAATACTACCTGATGGGTACAACATAGTAACAGTTTCCGCTAGTGATGCTTTTGGTAAAACTTCTACAGAGGTGTATCATATAGTAGTGCGTGATGCGGTTAACAGCACAGTCGGATTTACAGAAAAACAGAAAACATTTACTATTTTAGACTAAAAAATATTATGGCTATCACAAAAAAAGTTAAAGTAGCAAAAAGTGAACTTGGTAGTACAAACATCGAGGACACAATACGAGCAATACAAACCAAATTCGGCGAAGGTGCCATTATGAAACTTGGAGACACACCCAAGGTAGACATAAACGTTATACCAACTGGTTCTATAGGACTAGACATAGCCCTGGGTGTTGGTGGCATGCCACGCGGACGTATTATAGAAATATTTGGACCAGAGTCTTCTGGTAAAACTACCCTTGCCCTACACATTGTAGCTGAAGCCCAAAAAATGGGTGGCGTATGTGCATACATAGATGCAGAACATGCTATGGACCCAGAATACGCAGGAAAACTTGGTGTAAAAATAAGCGACTTGCTTATATCGCAACCAGACACCGGAGAACAAGGTTTAGAGATTACCGAGTCTTTGGTGCGTTCAGGTAAAATAGACGTTGTAGTAGTAGACTCTGTTGCAGCACTAACACCCAAGGATGAAATCGAGGGTGACATGGGCCAACAACACATGGGCAAACAAGCTCGTTTAATGTCGCAAGCATTGCGTAAACTTACCAGTATAGTTTCTAGATCTAAAACAGTTGTTATATTTATAAACCAGATACGCATGCAGATTGGTGTTATGTTTGGTAACCCTGAAACTACCCCAGGTGGAAAAGCCTTAAAATTCTATACATCTGTACGCTTAGATATACGTCGCATTGCCCAGATTAAAAAAGGTGAAGAAGTTGTAGGTAGTCGCACACGTGTAAAAGTCGTAAAAAACAAAGTTGCTGCCCCATTTAAACAAACAGAATTTGATATAATATACGGAGAAGGTATAAGTCTGGAAGGCGAACTTATAGCACTGGGTGAAAAACTTGGAGTTATAGTAAAATCTGGAACATCGTACAGTTACATACCAGAAATAAAAGAAAACAAAACTGGCAAAAAAGGTGAAGAAGAAATTTCTTCTGACGGCGAAGGTATAAAACTAGGCCGCGGTTACGATGCAACCCGTACATTTATGAAAGAAAACCCAAAACTTCGTGACGAAATACTTAAAGTAATACGTAAACGTATGAAAGAAGTCGTTATGGAAACTGGTAGCGAATAGTCGATATTTTATACACATAAAAACTGTAAACTATTATGAACAACTTAGAAAACAACCCCTACCCCGCGCGTAACCCAGATATAGAAGAAAACAAAAAAGAAAAACAAGATACAACAAACACACCGTCTCAGATAGAACCGAACAAAGACGATAGCTTCCAACACGAAGCTGAAGAAAAAAAAGACGTAGAGAACAGCATCGAAAAAGGTGACTTTATACCCCACTACCTATTAGAATCTGCTGAATAAAATATAAAAAAAAGCGATGTAGAGCATACATCGCTTTTTTATTTATTCAGGAGTTACCATTAGTAGTGATAACCAATTCCTAGAATAAATTTTTGTACATTATGTCCTGGGTCCCATGTATACCAAGGTTTTAGGTAAAACTCTTTGTAAGAAATTACTATAAAAGGTCCTTGGTCGGTCCATGTTTTAGATTGATCAGTTGGGTGGAAAAATTGAGAAGCATACCCTATTTTTATATGCGGTAACTGGCACCCAACTTCATAGTAACCATAAAGGTACGAAGGGTTTTTCTCAGGTTCTAATGTAATAGCATATTGACTCATTGTAAAGTAACGGAACTTACCAATACTGCCACCAAAATTAAATTCAGGACTAAGGCCGTTATACCCTTCCTTGTTAAAGGAAAAAAGAAAGCCAAATTTAGGTGTTATCCAAAACTTGTCGTTCTTAGAAAAGGTCTTTCCGGCAAACACACCGGCTGTCATAGCCCAGTCAAAGTTTACCCGACTCTCGATATAGTACTTACCATTGTCATGGGTATACCATAGCAATGGCGTTGTTGTTGACTCTTTGATTTTATCGATATCAAACAGGCTTACATCCGTCCAGGCAGTGGGTACTTCCTTTTTGATTGTATCCTGTTTTGGTGAACTATTTTGAGCATAAAACATACTCGAAGTGGCCATTAAAATGGCAAAGAAAAATATTATCTGCTTCATAAAGAACGAAATTATAGTTTAAAAAATTGTTTATTTCGAATCATATTATAATGAATTTAGTAAAAAAGTCAATACCCTGCCAGACTAATATCTGTGCAGGGTATTTATTGTTTGGTCTTTATATGAACACATACAGCAACCTGGTAAATTTAGGCGCAGTGCATAATATGACACCGACTATGACTGTTTTGTTTTTTACAACCTTTCTGAAAACATCTGTCCAGAAAGAAGTAATAGCAATGGTAGATAAAGCCAAAAATAATCCTATTTGAAATAATATTTTCATGTTGTTAGGGGGGAGCTTTTGTACTCTATGTATAGTATACCATATTTAAAATGTAAAGTCTACAGTTTTCAACAGAGCTTAGAAAGTCGCCACCAAACATACCACCCTAACCTATTGTTTGCAAAAAAGCATGTGTAGCGGTATACTGGGCACCTATGGCAATGTTAGATTATAACGAAATAAAGGAAAAGAAAGTAATAATGTACGAAGGCGAACCTTATGAAGTTTTAAGTTCATGGGTTTTTCGTAAACAGCAACGCAAGCCAGTTAATGCAACAAAGATTAAAAACTTGCTTACTGGACGCGTAGCGGAAGTTTCGTTTCATGTGTCTGAAAAGGTAGATGAAGCTGAACTTGGTAAAAGAAAGGTAAAGTTTCTTTTTGAAAACAAAGGTGAACTAATGTTTTGTGAAGAAAACGACCCTTCAAAGAGGTTTCCTATACCCCAAGAAAAAATAGGTACCCAGTCTAAGTTTTTGTCTCCGAACATGACAGTAGACTTGGTTACATACGAAGACGAAGATGAAAATGAAATAATAATAGGAGTTTCGTTACCAATAAAGATGACTTTTGTTATCAAAGAAGCCCCACCAGCTATAAAAGGTGCTACTGCTAGTGGAAGCAACAAAATTGCAACACTAGAAGGCGGAGCAAATATAAACGTACCAATGTTCCTAGAAGCTGGCGACAAAGTTGTCGTAAACACTGAAACCGGTGAATATGTCGAAAGAGGTTAAAACCTCTGTAGATCCTGAAAAAATTTGAAGGGTCGAGCGAGGCTAATAAAAAAGACCCATCTATGGGTCTTTGTTATTAGCCTCGCGAAGAATTCTAAAAAACGATTCATTCTGAGTTTTTTAGATAAGAAAGAGCGTAAAAAAAATAAAAAACACCAGATATCTGGTGTTTTTTATTTTTTTATTTAGCTACGAAAGGTAGCAAGCCCATAAAACGAGCACGTTTTACAGCTGTTGTAAGTTTACGTTGGTTTCCTGCTGAAAGGCCTGAACGTCGGCGACCCAACATACGAGCATTTGGAGCAAGGAATTTTTTAAGAATATCGGTGTCTTTATAGTCGATAAACTTTATATTATTTGATGTGAAAAAATCTTGTTTCATATAATTAATTTAAAATGATAAGGTCAAAAGTTATAAACTTTAAAACGGAATATCTTCTACATTTATGTCTTCTTCTGGGTATTCTATTGCATCCATGTCGTCTGACTGTGATGTTTTTGCAGAACCAGATTCGTTTGTAGTTGTATTTGTTGGGCGTACAGCACTGCCATCTGTTTTAGGTCCAAACTGGAAAGTATCGGCAATTATTTCTGTGCGGTATTTTTTAACACCAGCGGCATCGTCCCAGGACCTGGTTTGGATGCGTCCTTCAACATACAACGAAGCACCTTTTTTACAGTATTGGGCAATAAGTTCTGCTTGTTTACCAAACGCTACTAGGTTGTGGTATTCTACTGATTCTTTCTTTGCACCATTTGCATCTTTCCATGTACGGTTTGTTGCCAAAGAAAATGATGTTACTTTCATTCCTGAAGGTAATGCTTTCATTTCAGGGTCGCGAGTCAAGTTGCCCATAATTGTTGCTTTGTTGATATACATAAAGAATTCGTTTTAATTAATTAACTTGTTGTTTAAATAGTTTCTGTATTTTCGTTTACTACATCTTCTATTATAGCTTCATCTTCAGAAATTGCCATTTCTTCGTCGTCTATAACAATAGGGTCTGCGCCAGAAGCACTGCCGTCAGTAGGTGCATTTTTACGTGATTCACGTTTTGGTGCAACTTTCTTAGGGGCTAGAGTATTTTCTTTTACAGTTTTTATTAACAAGTAACGAACAAGGTCATCGTCGCGGTCTAATGTCATTTTTACAGCTTCAAGTATACTTGTTGGAGCTTCGAATTTAAACCATCCAAAGTATGCATTGTTTACGCGTTCGTGTTTGTTGTTTATAACCTTTATCATTGTATAAGCTAGACTGATAAATTCAGGGTTAGCTTCTGATACAGGTGTACTGCCTGATTTTTCAAATAACGCTTTTAATGCAGTTACTTTTTTTGACACTTCTGATTCAGGAATCGTAGGCATCAAAAGGTATGAAAATTCATATACCTGGGTTTTTGTATCTTCCATATTTATTTGATTATACCTGGCTTTTTAAGGCTAGGGTTGTTATTAAAAGTTCCTATTTCGGACTTTGTAAGTAGTTATGCGCCACACAAAGGTGGCAACTACTTAAATAGGACTATGCCGAACACTATAGCAAATATTGATATTTTAGTCAAAATTAGTACCCCCCGCCCGACCCCCGCCCTACATAGGGGGGGGGAATAAAAAAACATCTACACAACGCTAAAAACTCGGCGGGCGGTTTGGTTTATTTGTAAACGTACTATTTCAGGGTCTAGACCTTTAATTTCTGCGATTTTTTTATATACTTCTACAACATAAGATGGTTCACATCTTTTACCACGGTATGGTACAGGCGCGGCAAAAGGCGCATCAGTTTCAGCCATTATGTTTTCTAGAGGCAAGTATTTTATAACTTCGTCATATTCTGTTGTAAATGTTATAGGCCCATCAAAAGATACCGTGTGACCAGATTCAACCACCCTTTTAGCAACATCAATATTACCAACAAAAAAGTGGAAGTTTACAACAAGCTGTTTGTCTTTTGGTGTTAGCTTGTAGGCTTCTAAAATATCTAAAACATCCATATAGGCATCCATACTGCCTTTTGACGGTCGGGCATGTATCATAAGAGGTTTTGCAATTGTAATTGCAAGTTCAATATGTTTTTTAAAAATTTCTTTTTGTTTGTTTACTATATTTTCTGATTCGTTTTTATTTTCTGGAAGTCTGAAATAGTCTAAACCTGTTTCACCTATTGCAACGACCTTTTTATGTTCTGCAAGTTTTTTATATTCTTCTAAAACAAATTCTTCTTTAACATTGTCAGCTGGGTGTAAACCTACACATGCATACAAGTTTTCGTTTTGATCTGCAAGTAAAATAGCTTTTTTTGAACTTTCAAAATCAACACCAACTGTTATGGTGGCTATGTTACTAGTTTTTAGTTTTTCTATTACATCTGCCCTATCTGCATCAAATTCTGGCAAGTTTAGGTGCGAATGTATGTCGATGTATGTGTAGTTCATATAATAACCCCACCCGACCTCCCCTTTATAAAAGGGGAGGAGAAGTTAAGTCAGTTAAATTTTTCTTTATAATTTCCAATACAGTATCTATATTATCATTAACTTCAGCGTTCCAAAAGCGAAGCACCCTTATACCATGCCCTATAGAATAAAAGTCTCTTTCTCTGTCGTATTCCTTGTTTTGGTCATGGCGTTCCCCATCCAATTCAATAACAAGTTTTGCCTTAGCACAATAAAAATCAAAAATATAAGGTCCAAAAGAATATTGTCTAGTAAATTTATAACCCAACTTATTTTGTCTTAAACTTAACCATAAAAACTTTTCTTCTGGAGTAGATTTTCTACGAAGCTCTTGGCGCCTAGTTTTCATTTTTTGATCATTACGCAAGAACATGTTGTGTGAATTTCATCCTCCCCTTTTATAAAGGGGAGGCAAGGTGGGGTTATTCTTTTCTTAAAAACAACGGCTCTGTTGGCATCTTACCCGAAGCAACAATATCAAGTATTTTTTTACTAGTTACAGGCAGTACTGGTGTTAACATAGTGCCAATATTGTGTAATTTTATAACAAGTTCATTTATTATTTTTATAGCTTCTTCTTTATTAGTTTTGACTAACTTAAATGGTTCTTTTTGTTGTATAAGTTCATCTAGTTCGGTTACATGTGCAAACACAACTTGCATTGCTTCTTGGATATTAAAGTTATCCATTGCTGTTAACACTGGTGCCCAGTCTTCGGTAAGTTGCATTTGTGGTATTTGCGGAAAAGATTCTAAATTTGTCTCTGCCATTTTCATAATACGACTTGTTAAGTTACCTATACCATTGGCTAGTTTGGCGTTATAAAAATCTTTAAATCGTGTCATTGTAAATGGTGAATCTTCAAACGAAGAAGCTTCTGACAACAAGAAACATCGCAGTGCATCTGTACCATACTGCATAGCTACATCGCGTGGGTCTACCCCATTACCAAGTGTTTTAGACATGCGCACACCACCTTCAGCAGTAATAAAACCATTTACTACTATTTGGTGCGAACATGGTAAGTCTGCGGCCATTAACATGGCTTGCCACATTGCAGACTGAAAACGAGTATTGTCTTTACCACAATACTGTGTGGGTGTTCCATTAACCCAATATTTTTCAAAATCACTACCTTCATTAGGCCAACCTAGTGTAGATATATAGTTGGTCAATGCGTCAAACCACACATACATAACTTGATCATCGTCCCCTGGTACTGGTACACCCCAAGGCATTTTAGATCGCATACGTGATATAGAAAAATCTTGTAACCCACCACCAACAAAAGACTTCATTTCATTAAAACGAAACTCTGGTATTACAAAATTTGGATTCTTTGCATAAAAGTCTAGTAACTTGTTTCCAAATTCTGAATATTTAAAGAAATAATTTTCTTCGTTTATTGTTTGAATAGGTTTACCTGGGTGTTCTAAACATTCGCCATTTGCATCAAGTTCGGAATCAGTTTTTTCACTTTCACAACCTACGCAGTATTTTGCTTCATAATTTTTCTTGTATATATAACCATTTTTTTCTACACGACGCCATAGTTCCTGTGCAGCATTTTCATGGTGTTTGTCTGTTGTGCGTATAAAATGTATATCTTCTGTAATACCAAATATACTTAATTGTTCGCGAAAAGTTTTAAAACTCTGATCTACAAAGTCCTGAGGTGTTACACCCATTTCTGTAGCTTTTTCATATATTTTAAGTCCATGTTCGTCTGTACCAGTATTAAAAAACACATCGTAACCTAGTATTTTTTTATACCTTGCTATTGCATCTGCACGTACAAATTCTAAAGCATGCCCCATGTGCAATGGAGCATTAACATACGGCAATGTTGTAGTAATGTAAAATGTTTTCATAATTTTATGTATTCCTACCCTCTACTAATGTAGAAGAAGGGCCGGGAGTAAGGTAA
>JBPCTC010000012.1:0-1426 GCA_051006535.1 Minisyncoccia bacterium | reverse complement strand
GTTGCAACAGGGTTTGATTGCGGTTGGTTCTGGTGGGGTATTTGGCCGTGGTTACGGGCAAAGTATACAAAAGTTTAGTTACTTGCCCGAACCCCAAGGCGACTCTATATTTGCCGTAATGGGCGAAGAAATAGGTTTCGTTGGATGTACTTTGATAGTCTTGTTATATAGTGCGTTTTTGTTACGTGGTTTGCGTATAGCCAGAAATGCACCAGACATGTTTGCACAGTTGTTTGTAGCTGGTTCAGTTATAATGCTTACAGCTCAATCTTTCTTAAACATTGCATCTATACTGGGGCTGTTTCCACTTACAGGTGTACCTTTGGTGTTTGTTAGTCAAGGTGGTACATCATTAGCTTTTTCTTTGGCGTTGGTTGGTATAATACTTAATATTTCACGTTTTCAAAAGAAGGCGGTATAATAGTCTATATGAAAATACTTTTTACTGGTGGTGGTTCAGGGGGGCATTTTTACCCTATAATAGCAGTAGCAGAAAAACTACGCGAAATAGTTGATGCAGAAAAACTTGTGGATGTAAAAATGTACTACATGTCTAACAGCCCATACAACCAGCGGGTTTTAGATGAAGTTGGTTTGCAATATGTAAATGTACCTGCAGGAAAAATGCGTTTGTATTTTTCTGTTCAAAACTTTTTCGATATTTTTAAAACTTTTTCAGGTGTGCTAGTTGCTTTGTGGAAAATGTTTTTAATCTACCCTGATGTTGTTTTTAGTAAAGGTTGTTACGCTAGTTTTCCAGCACTTATGGCAGCGCGTATGCTACGTATACCTGTTGTTATACACGAATCAGACTCGGCTCCAGGCCGTGTTACAAAATGGTCTGCTAAGTTTGCTACTCGCATTGCTGTTTCGTACCCAGATGTAGCCGGCATACTGGACCCATCTGGCACGCGTGTTGCGTGGACAGGCCAACCTATGCGTAGCACTATAACAAAACCAACATTAAACGGTGCCCGCGAATATTTAGGTTTAGAATCTCATACACCAGTTGTGTTTATAACAGGTGGTTCACAGGGTGCAACTATTATAAACGATACTATTGTACAAGCGCTACCAGAACTTGTTAAAAAATATCAAGTTATACACCAAACAGGTATTAAGAATTTCGATGAAGTAAAAGGCACTTCCGGTGTTGTTTTAAAAGACAGCGAACATAAAAACCGCTACAAACCGTATGCTTACTTAGAAGCCTTGGGTATGAAAATGGCCGCTGGGGCTGCAAACATTGTTGTGTCTCGTGCAGGTTCTACAATATTTGAAATAGCTAGCTGGGGGTTACCTTCAGTTATTGTGCCTATAAGTATTTCTAATGGCGACCACCAACGTAAAAATGCATATAACTATGCACGTGCTGGTGCGTGTACTGTTTTAGAAGAAAACAATTTGCATCCAGTAGAGCTAATAC
>JBPCTC010000011.1:0-7388 GCA_051006535.1 Minisyncoccia bacterium | reverse complement strand
CATATAAGCAAAAAGTCCAGGTATCATTTTGTGTCTTATGTCATACACAGCCATAACTATAGCCATAGACCATAAAAACATGTACCCGACCAAATACAATATAAATATAGAAGAATTATAACTATACATACTAGCTACATGGTATGTAGTTAGCATAAAAACTAATGCAGTCAAAAACTCTACTATCGGATACTGCCAAGATATACGACTTTTACATTTACGACACTTACCAAGCTGTATTACAAAAGACACTAATGGAATTAATTCGTACCATTCCAGACTTTTACCACAAGAAAAACACATAGAACGACCCTCATCAAAACGCAGTCCTGTGTTAAAACGATAAATTACAACATTAAGGAAACTACCTATAGTAGTACCTAAACAAAGTATAAACAGATAAAATATTATTCCATATATGTCCATAGTTTAATTACAGTTTGAAGATACATTTATAGCTGTAGATGCATCACCTGAAGTTATAGTAACAATCTTTCCTGCATTATTACCATCTACACAATAAGCTTTTGTTGCATCAGTTTTTAATACAGAAGCTATAGCAAAAGAAGCTCCATTAGAAGCACAAGAAATACTATTTGTTGTAGAACCATTTTGGTTATCAACCTGTGTTATTTGAGCTGCTATAGTTGGATCTGCAAACACTGTTCCAACAGTTGCTGCACAAGACGAAGTAGTTGCACCATAACTATTAGTATTTCTGTCATAGAACAATTGTGCTTGGGTACGAGCATTTACCAAACTACTTTTTATAGCTGAGTCCACACTCTTGTCACGACCACTTTGCAAAGCACCTATAATAACAGCTGCGAGTAAACCAATAATAACTATAACAACTAATAATTCCATCAATGTAAAACCTTTTTCATTTTTCATATATATATTATAACCCCTATATATTTATATACAAATAGATATCCACAAAAAACAAAAACCACCCGAAGGTGGTTTTTGTTTTTAAAGGTTAGTTACAAAGTGAAGAAGTAATTGCGCCTGAAGCATCACCTGATGTCAAACCAGTTTTAACTTTACCTGTACCATTTGAGTCTACACAGTATGCTTGAGTTGGGTCAGTACGTAGAACTGATGCAACTGCATATGCACTAGATGTTGAAGAACACCAAATACTGTTTGTTGTAGAACCGTTTTGTGCATCAGCTTGGCCAAATGCAGCAGCGATTGTGGTATCTGCAAACAATGTACCAGCAGTAGCAGCACAAGGAGCTGCAGTAAATGCTGTACCGTAACTTGCAGGAGTTTGGTTGTCGTAGAACAACGCAGCTTGTGCACGAATGTTTGCTAGGTTAGCCTTGATAGCAGCATCTGCACCTTTACTACGCGCTGAGTTCAATGATGCTAGAACTACTGATGCTAGTATACCGATGATGGCAATAACAACCAACAATTCGATAAGTGTAAAACCTTTATTTTGAGTTTTCATGAATTAAATTTAAAATTAATATTATTTTGATAATTATCAATGTGTGTAAGTGGCATACATACACGCGACCTGATAATACATATATTTTATCACGGCTTTAATATAAAATACAATACATACAACAAACCTGTGGATAAATAACAAAATTCGCATATAAAAAACACTTTTAGTAAAGTGTTTTTTATATCTTAATTAATTTACTCCGCCTGCAATGTTGTATATCGGCATTAATACTGAGGTTAAAAGTATACCAACACCTAAACCAAGCCCGACTATCATTACTGGTTCTATAAGGCCCACTAGCGTGTCTACTGCATCGTCAACTTCACGCTTATAGAAACGTGCAAGAGTTTTTAATATCTGCCCCATAGAACCTGTTTCTTCTCCGACTTTTACCATTTGTATTAGTATCTGTGGCATATAATTTGATCCGGTTATGCCGACAGAAAAAGTACTTCCGCCTTTTACTCTTTCACTAGCAGTTTTTAAAATGTCTTCATATATAGAATTACCCACTACATTACCCGTAATTTCTATTGCACGAATAATAGGTATACCTGAAGCCAGCATTGTGTCCATATTGTCAGCAATACGTGCAAGGTACATTTTTTTAAATAAAGGTCCAATAATGGGTGTAGTTATTTTAATCTTATCAAGGTATTTTTTACCAATTGGCCTGTTTGCTAAAAATATTAGGTACCCTATAGCTGCTACAAAAGCTATGAGTAAAAATACACCATAGTGGACCATAAAATTCGACATTCCTATTATTACTTTTGTATAAAAAGGTATTTCCTGACCTGACTGTTCTATAATGGCAGAAAGTTTTGGTATAACCATAACAAACATTAACACCATAACAGTAACAAAAACACCTATTACAAAAGCCGGGTATATAAGTGCATTTTTAGTTTTACTATTTAGCGCGTACTGACGATCTAAATATTCTGATAGATACAAAAAAACTTCTATAAGTTTACCAGACTCTTCACCTGCACGGACCATAGCAACATAAAAAGGTGAAAAAATAGTTTGGTGTTTATTTAACGCTTCTGAAATAGATGTACCTGCCTGAAGGTCTTCAGCAACACGCGCTAGTTTTTTACCAAGTGCTGGGTTTTCTGTATTTGTAGCCAAAAGTTGAAAAGCTTTTAGTGCAGAAACCTGGGCTTCAAACAAAGTTGAAATTTGACGTGACATTATAACAATGTCTTTCATAGGTATACGTTCAAACAAAACCATCGACAAACCTTTTTTCTCTTCAACATCATGAATATTAGTTACAATCAAACCACGTCTACCCAACGCAGACAACGCCAAGTCACGACTTGGAGCTTCCACAACACCGTCTGTTTTTAGACCTTTTTCATCGACTGCTTGATAACGATAGTTCATATTGAAATAATTTTAAGATTCTAATAACCAATTATTGTAAACCTCTAGGGTTTGGTGAATACTGTAATGCTGATTCCATGGTTATTTCACCAGCACGAACTAATTCTAATAGTGACCTGTTCATGTCTACCATTCCTGATTCAAAAGAAGTTTCTATAACAACACCTATTTCATGTGTGCGTTTTTCACGTATCAAGTTAGCAACTGCTGGTGTGTTTATAAGTAGTTCATATGCAGGAACACGACCACCAGCAATACGAGGTATAAGTCTTTGCGAAAATATACCCAACAATGATGCAGACAACTGCAGACGAACTTGGTCTTGTTGTTCTGCTGGGAACGAATCTATAATACGGTCTATAGTTTGTGCAGCATTATTAGTATGCAATGTTGCCAGTACAAGGTGACCAGTTTCTGCTGCGGTTACCGCAGTAGCTATGGTTTGTTTGTCGCGCATTTCGCCTATAAGTATAACGTTTACATCTTCACGAAAGGCGGCATTTAATGCAGTTGGAAAATCTAAGGTGTCTATACCTGCTTCACGTTGATGTATTAAAGATTTTTTCTGGGTATATATGTATTCTATTGGGTCTTCTACTGTTAGTATATGTGCGGCACGCTTTATATTTATAATTTCCACCATAGAAGCAAGTGTTGTAGATTTACCTTGACCAACAGGACCAACAACAAGAAAAAACCCTTGTCTAGCCATGGCAAAATTTTCTATAGATGGCGGTAACTGAAGGTCTTTTAATGTTTTAACTTCTGGTATCAGACGTAAAGTAAAACTAGGCATACCTTTTTGCATAAAAGCATTTCCACGTAAACGCCAACTGTTTTTATGTGTATAAGCAAAATCTGCTTCAAAATTTTCTGTAAACTTTTTATAGACACGTTCACCACCTAGTATAGAAATCATCGAATCAATACTTTTGGCATCTAGTTCTGGTCCATTAGTAACAGTAATAAGCTCACCATTTACACGTATTAGTGGTTTCATTGATACAGAAAAATGTATATCTGAAGCACCTTCAGATATCATGGTGTCTATTAATGTACTAATGGTTTTTTCCATATTTATTGTGCGGTTAGTTTTTTTGTAATAATACCTTCTACATGGGTTACCACATCAGTAGGAATTATGTTTGCTTTTATAAGGTAACCGTCTGCATGAAGTTCTTCACTTCTAGCAATGTCTGAAGCTTGTCCACGATTAGAAAGGTAAACTTTTATAGCATTATCTGCCAAGTGTTCTGTATTTATTTTTTCTAACAACTCAAAACCATCCATACCAGGCATCATTATGTCCATAAGTATAACAGCGGGTTTTAAACCTGATTTTAGTTTTTCTAAAGCAGATTCTGCTGAAAGAGCCGTGTCTACACTATAACCTGCTTGAGTAAAACGCAATGCATACATGTCTAATAAAAAACTGTCGTCATCTATGATAAGTATTGTGTGTTGTTCGATCATAAATATATTATAACCTGTAGCAAAATTTTTACCAACACCTATTCTCTATCATCTGCCAGATTAAACACCTCTGTCATAGGTATTTCCCCTTTTAGACTTTTTATAAAACCATCTTCGCGCATAGTTACAAAACCTTTTGTTCTAGCTAGTTTGTATATTTCAGTATCTGAAGGAGTTTTTAGTATTAAGTTTTGCATATCGCGATCAACTTTAAAAACTTCATGTACTGCTATACGGCCTTTTGTACCTGTCGGGGATTCTGGTGAAGGAACAGTGTCTATTATGGTATCTGGTAACGGATAGTCTTTTTTAAACTGATCTGGTAAATCTGCAAAATACTTTTCATATTGTTCTGATATTACAGGTAAAACAGGTACTTCTTTTTTAGCTGAAGGGTGTGTATGACGTACCAAACGTTGTGCCATAGCTAATATAAGAGTTGGCGCAATAAGGTAAGGGTCAACACCCATATCTATTAAACGAGGCACAACACCAGCAGCACTGTTTGTGTGCAAAGTAGACAAAACCAAGTGTCCTGTTAAAGCTGCTTGTATAGCTAACTGTGCAGTTTCTTTGTCACGGATTTCTCCGACAAAAATAATATCTGGGTCTTGACGCAATATAGAACGCAAACCTGAAGCAAAAGTATACCCTATTTCTGGCATAACCTGAGACTGGTTTACCATAGGCATATTAAACTCTACGGGGTCTTCCAAAGAAACAACGTTTAGTTTTTCACGGTCAAGTTCGTTCAACATAGAATACAATGTTGTAGATTTACCAGAACCAGTTGGACCAGTTATAAGTATCAATCCATATTGTTTTTTAAGAGCTTCTTTAACTAAAGCTATGTTACGTTCACTAAAACCAATAGAACCTAAATTCTTTACACCTTGTTCACTATCTAAAATACGTATAACTATCTTTTCTCCATATACAGCTGGAAATGTTGATACACGGAAATCAACTTTACGACCATCTATTTTCGTAGAAAAAGACCCATCTTGAGGTTTACGTTTTTCATCAAGTCTAAGTTTGGTTAATATTTTTATACGTGCAACAACACCATTATATGTATTTAAAGGTAAAACCAAAGATGTGTGTAGTAGACCATCTACACGAAAACGAATAAGCACTTTTTCACCACTGTTTTCTATATGTATATCAGAAGCGTCACCTTCTATGGCGTGTCGTAATATAACCGCAACTATCTTTATTATAGGGGCATCTTCGACTATTTTGTTTTGATCGGTACCTACGGTTTTATCATTACCAACTTGGTTTGTTGCTTCAGCCAGTTCTTTGTCTATAGAATCAAAGTCGTTTAATGCTTGACCGACTTCTCCTGAAAGTCCGTTATATCTTTTTAAAACAAGATCTAATTCTTCAGATGTTATTAAGAAAATCTTAAAAGCAAAACCTTCTTTACTAGCAATAAATTGTAACGCATTAGAAGCTTCGGTATGGTCTGGGTCTGTTATACCAACTTCTAATATCCCATTTTTCATGTCTATTGGAACTATGCGGTAATGTTCTGCAGACTCAAAAGGAATAAAATGCAATATTTCATCTGTAATGTTTTTTAATTCTACACTTTTAGTTGGTATACCATAATAAGCACCTTTTGCATCGCGTAAGGCATATGGGTCTACACCCGCATCAACAAGAGCTACATCCAAAGAATTTATACCTTCAGATCCGATTTTTAACTGAGCTTCTTGTATTTGGCTTTCAGTAGCTTTTTTCTGTTCTAAAAGTGTATCAATGTAACTCATAATTTATTTTTTCTTTATGTTTTTAGAAGGTGTAACAACTGGAGTATTTTCAGACGGAGTTGTAACTTCAGGTGTTAAGTTAACATTATTATCGACAGTAGAAACATCTGTATCAAAAGGTGCAAACGGGTTAGGTCTGCCTATTAAAGAAGGGTCTTGTAGCACTATAGACTGTGTGTAGTCTTGTAAACTTTTATAAGCAGAGCCTTCAAAGAAAACTGTAGTTAGATTTATATTTTTTATTTTTGATAATGACGTAATAAATTGTTGACTCAAAGCTTTTGTTGAATCTAAAGAAATTTGATTCGTATCAACAACACTGGTTGTCTGCAATGCAGAAGAAGTTGTTTTGTTGGTGTCCTTAAAAAACCCAAAATAAACACCGGCTCCAACTAAGCCTAACAGTACTATAAATATAATTATATTTTTTAATGTTTTCATAGTTTAATTCTTAAGCCAATATGTTTGGACTGTAATCGAGTATTCATATATGTCTGAAGGGTTTTTAGAATCTGCCCTATCAGCCGGTGTACCAAAAGACACTGCAGTTACGTCTAGCAAACGCAAACTTCTTTCAATTGCTTGTAAGAAAGTAACAAAATTCTGATATGTTCCAGTCATAGAAAAACGTATAACATACGAACCGTACGGCATTAGGTCAGCTGGGTTTGTGTTTACCGGTGCACCCACTGTTGCTTCTTGTTTTTTAGTAAGTTGTTCTGGGTTATAGTCAACTTTCTTTAGAGTCATACCTGAAACTGATATTATTTCACTGACGTCTTTTATAAGTCTGACTGTTTCTACAGAGTCTGGTACCAAAGTCTTTAGACGTGAAATTTGTGTTTGATCTATAGACTGGTATTTAGTTGTTAATCCAGCTCCAAGTTCACGATACTGTTTTGCATTATCTAATGCTTCATTTAAAGAAACTTGTTTAACTTGAAGATCTTTTAAAGACTGATATTGTTCGTTTGTAAAAAAAACATATAGCAATACAGCTAGAACGGCTATTATTATGGCAGAAATAGTTTTAAACATATTATTTTGTTATGTGGTTAATGTATTTCATATAAGAAGGGTCGACCGAAAACGATAGATCAAAAGCTATATTTCCATCTACAGTAGGAATAAGATTTGAAAAAATCGGATCACGTATAAAACGGTTTTTAGCAAACATGTCAGACTGTAAAGCTATTGCGTCGTAGTTCTTTGCAACACCAGTAATTTTTATATTTACAGTTGCATTTGAACCAACTGTTTGTTCGGCATTCATTTTGGTATAACGA
>JBPCTC010000010.1:0-1684 GCA_051006535.1 Minisyncoccia bacterium | reverse complement strand
AAGTCACCCGAAGCATTAAATGCTGGGTACACATCGTCTTTATCTAAACAACCTTTAATATCTACAGCGTGATTTTTTAAATTTTCTATTGTCTGTATGTCTACTACAGCACCTGCTGCGTCAGAATTGTCCATACCGTCTGAAGCTAATGGCAAGAAAACCATACCCTGCTGTATTAGGCCCATGTCTACAGACTGTAGTGCCATGTATAGGTTTCTACCACCAGAACCACCTGTATGTTTAACTTCTAAATTAGGTTCACCAGCAGCCAACACAACTTGCGCACCGGTAGTTTTTTGTTTATCAAATATTTTACCTAGAGCAATATTTGTTTCGTCGTAAAGCTCAGTAGAAACTATTTCTGTTGTTAGGCCCATAGATTTGGCTTTTTCTGCCATGGCATTAACAGCAGTTGTGTTTGAAACCAAAACAAAATTAAAAACTTTTTCAAAATAAATGTCGTCTTTAGGTGTTTCTATTAGTTCGTATGTGCCCAGTTTTTCAGTGTCTATTATTTGTTGTGCATCTACAACTGTAGTGTTATCTTTGTATGTTGGGCCAGAAGCTACGTCATCGAAATGGTCGCCTGGTACATCTGAAAAAACCAAACCTATAACTGTGGCTGGGTATGCAATTTTGGCTAAACCACCACCCTTGAGCAAAGATAGGTGTTTACGTACAGTGTTCATTTCTATTGTAGTTTTACCCTTTTTTATAAAATTGTCGTAAAGGTAACTACTTTGATCGCATTCTGATTCAGGGTAACACAACAGTGCTGAACCACCACCTGAAACTATAGCTATAACAAGGTCATCTATACCCGACTGGTCTACTATGTCATATATCTTTTTACCTGGTTCTATATTTACATCTGTTGGTCGTGGGTGTGTACCTGCATAAGTTTGTATATAGTCGCAAGTAACTTTGTGTAGACCTATAACCACACCTTCGTTTATTTTATTGCCCAGAACTTTTTCCAGTGCCTGTGCTGCAGTACACGAAGCTTTACCAAAACCAACAACTTTTATTTTGTTAAACTTTGTTAAGTCAAAACTATTGCCTAAAACTGTCAGTATGTTGTTTTCTAATTTTACAGAATTTAATATAACTTGTTCTGTGTTTATAGCGTCGTAGCCGGCATTTGCTATAGCCAATGCTGTTTTACGTGCGTCTGTAGTGGCTACATCGGCGTAGTTGTTAAACCATTGTTTTTCCATATATTTATAGATATTTTTTAATTGTTTCAGCAGAATTTATAAATAAATCTTTTTCTGTTTGTGTTAGTTCTACTGGCCATGGTTTTACTACACCAACAGCCCCGACCACAGCCGGCGCGCCCATACATACAGCGTCTACACCGTTGTAGTTTTCTAACCTGTACGAAATAGGCAGAACTTTGTTTTGGTCTAACAATATGGCTTCTACTATGTCTGTTACAACCAGACCTATACCGTAAAATGTAGCGCCCTTTTCTTTGATAATTTCGTAAACTTCGTTTTTAACTTCACTTGTTATAGTTACCATTTCTTCAGCAGAAAGCATTTCTGATATAGGTTTGCCAGCTACAGAAACAGTGCTCCATGCAACTTGTTCGCCGTCGCCATGTTCGCCCATTACAAAGCCTTCAACTTGTTTTGCGTCAATGTTTAAACGGTGGCCCAGGTTTGTACGCAGGCGCGCAGTG
>JBPCTC010000009.1:0-2371 GCA_051006535.1 Minisyncoccia bacterium | reverse complement strand
CCGTTACCTATACCAAATTCAGTTAGTAGTTCACCTATCCACATTAACAATATAGAACCACCTGTTATAACCAACAAGTTTACAACATAAGCAAAAGGAGAATCTATAGAAATAACACCTTGGCGTGCTAACAATGTTACCAAAGTAAAACCTTGCAACACTGCCAAAGGCACTGCCAACATACGAGAATACTGTGCAAAACGAATACGTCCACGGTCACCTTCTTCTTGGTACATTTCTTTCAAACGAGGTACCATTATGGCTAGCAACTGCATTATAATAGATGCAGTTATGTATGGACCAACTCCCAACATAATAATAGAAAATGTTGAAAGCCCACCACCTGAAAATACATTTAGTATACTAAACAACTGGTTACCAGCTAAAACACCAGCAAGTCTTGCTTGGTCTACGCCAGGTATTGGTATTGAGGCCAACATTCGAAATACAACAAGAAACAACACCATAAACAAAACTCGTTTACGTAGATTCTTGTCAGTAAATATTGACTTTAGTTTTGCAAAAAATGTATTCATATATTTATTATATCATTATTGTAATTTCTTACAGAATTACTTTTTACTTGTCTTTTTAGCTGTCTTTTTTACTTCAGTTTTTTCTGCTTTACCAGAAAAACTACCACCTGCTTTTTCTATAGCTAATTTTGCACCTGCTGAACAGTTTATGTCTTGGGCAATTATAAGTTTTTTAGTTATTTCGCCATTTCCTAGTATTTTAACTGTTGGCAAAGCACCTTCACTACGACGTATTAAACCACGGTCAAACAATGCACCACGTGTTACTACTACACCGTTTTCAAATGATGTTTCAAGAGAAGAAAGGTTTACAGTTTGTACGTAGCCAACACTAACGATAGATTTGTTAGAGTTTTTACCCATACCACGACGCTTTGGAAGTTTCTTAATTATGTCACGCATTTGTGGACGAGGCTTGTTACCAGCACGAGCTGTTTGACCCTTACCACCACGGCCAGATGTTTTACCACGCTTACCACCACGACCTACTTGTTGGGCCTTGCGGTTTGATGCGGGTCGAGAAATTTGATGAATTTGCATATATTAATTCTTACGCTTTTACTTCTTTATTTACTTCTTCTGATACCATTTCTTTAGAAATGCGCTTGTCTGCGACTTCTGAAAGGGCCATCATAGCAGCACGACCATTGTTTAATTTGTTCTTTGAACCAGAATGTATTTTACCTGTAACATTCTTAAGTCCAGCAAATACTAGTATGTCACGTACAGCTGAACCAGCAACCATACCTTTTGCACGGTTAGGAGTTATAGTAACTTTTGAACTACAGTATTTTGCAGAAACTTCATGAGGTATAGAGTTTGTTTTTGTAAACTTAACCTTGATCATGTTTTTCTTTGCATTTTTAAGTGCTTTGTTTATAGCCAGTGCAGTGTCAGCACCTTTACCAGTACCTAAACCAACTGAACCTTTTTTGTCACCTATTACTAGGGCAACAGCAAAACTCATACGACGTCCACCTGAAACCACACGAGTAACACGACGGATGTCTAAAATCTTTTGATCAAATTCAGGTTTTGGACGGTCAGCAAATGTACGAGGAGTACGTTCAGAACGGCCATTTCCTGCACCAGCTGGTCGTGAACCAGAACGAACTGGTCTAGAACCATAACTTGGCTTTGAACCTGTTGGTTTTGAAACTGTTGTATTTGTTGTTTGTGTATTTGTTTCCATATATTTGAGTTATTAAAACTTAAGACCAGCACCACGTGCAGCGTCAGCTAGTATTTGAACTCGACCAGTGTATTTGAAACCGTTACGGTCAAATACTACTTCTGTTATACCTTTTGCAACAGCAGCTTTACCTATAGATGCACCAACTTGTTCTGCATGTTCGCGCTTTGTACCTTTAGAAATACCAAGGTCAGAAGCAGATGCAATAGTAACGCGTTGTTCGTCGTTAATAAGTTGTGCATATATGTGTGCATTTGAACGGAATACTGACAAACGAGGTAATGTAGCAGTACCAAAAATCTTTGAACGGATTTTTGCTTTTAGTCGCAAACGTTTTTGTGTTTTTTGTTGTGTAAGTGTTTTCATAATCTAATTCTTTATGCTGACTTCTTACCATCTTTACGACGAATAACTTCATCATCATAACGGAAGCCTTTTCCTTTATATGGTTCTGGTTTCTTCATTGCGCGTACAGAAGCAGTAAACTGACCGACCATTTCTTTGTCTATACCTGAAACAGTAATGTTGTTTTTTTCAGCAGTAACAGTTAAGCCTTCTGGAATAGGAACAACAACAGGGTGTGAAAATCCAAGTGCAAAGTCTATAGTTTTACCTTTAACTTCTGACTTGAACCCGATACCTT
>JBPCTC010000008.1:0-8404 GCA_051006535.1 Minisyncoccia bacterium | reverse complement strand
CACAGAACGTAGTGAGTACGATACGAAACCTGTACCGTTCATGTAATGAAAGAATCCTTGTACCCCAGCTGAATTAAAGTTCTAAAAAATATTGTGAAACGATATTTTTTAGAAGCTTGAATTCACTTCGCGGATTGCCCCATAAAGGCAACCAAGAAGAAGAATTTAAAGATGTTACTTTAAACCTCCGTCTTCAAATATTTTTTTACGTATTTTATATACCCTAAAAATATAATATAATTTATTTTTTCTGTTATAATAAAACCATGAAAAACGACCAAATGTGCCAAAGTTGCTTGATGCCTTTTAGTAAAGACCCAGTGGGTAACAACAGAGAGTCGAAAGAATATTGTAGTTACTGTTTTAAAGACGGGAAGCTTTGTTATGAAGGTAACGACGTGAAGGAATTTAAAAAAGCTATGGTTAACGCTATAGTTAAAAGAGGCGAAAGTCGAATAAAAGCATACTTTTTTGCTTTCATGGCTGGTTTTGCTCCAAGGTGGAAAAAGCATAAATAATGTATAACGTATATATTTTAAAATGTGCAGACGACACGTTGTATGTAGGTAGTACTAACAAGCTTGAAAAACGCCTACATGAACATAACAACCTAAAAAGTGGTGCGCACTATACCAAAATCCGCCGACCGGTAGTTTTGGTATATTCTGAGAAATATGAAACATTAGGTGAAGCTCGTAAAAGGGAGGCCGAGGTTAAAAAGTGGACTAGATATAAAAAATTTCAATTAATAAAAAATAAAGATAAACATAAGTAAAAACAACTAGGTACTGAGGCCTCTCTGGGCCGAACGTATGGAACTAAAAAGGTTATCAAGGGTAGAAAAGTTAAAACTTATAAAACAAGGACTTTAGATCTGTAGATAAAAAAGTATTGGACACCCTTAGTTATACACATATTGTTGTTGATTAGTGCTATATTATGTAGGTACTAATTAATCGAAAAATTATATGGAACATCCTATGTTTAAAAACCCTTTGTTACCCGTTGCCTTAGTTGCTGGTATATGTATTATTATTGCTTTTGTGCTGGGTGCACGCATTGCTACAGTAAACCTTAGTTCAAACACTATAACTGTAGTTGGTTCTACAACTAAACAAGTTAAGTCTGACACTATAAAATGGAATGCCGACATAAGCCGTGTTGTTAAGCTTTCTGCTGTAAAAGACGGGTATAACCAAGTTGCGTCTGATTTGGTACAGGTTAAAGCATATTTGAAAGCTTCAGGTATACCGGACGAATCTGTGGTTATAGGGGTACCACAACTAATGCAAAACTACGACACACCACAATATGCAGAAAAAGAATATACTGTGTCGCAGTCTGTAACTATAAACGGCGTGGGTGACGAACAAATAAGTAAAATAACAGATTTAGCTAAAAACAACCAAACACTGTTAAATAAAGGTGTAATGTTTATAACCAGAAGTGTAGACTATTTGTATTCTAAGCTTCCAGAAGAAAGAGTAGCAATGTTGGCCGACGCTGTTAAAGATGCAAAGTCACGCGCAATTACATTAGCACAGTCTGCAGGTGGTACTATAGGCAACTTGCGTTCAGCTTCTGCTGGTGTTGTACAAGTTTTACCACTAAATTCAATACAAATTTCTGACTATGGCACATACGACACTTCGTCTATAGACAAAAATATTATGGTTACTGTACGCACTGTGTTTACAGTAAAATAAAAAACAAAAACTACCGAAAGGTAGTTTTTGTTTTGGAAAACACTAAACCCAATGTATAATATGTTTATTAAAATAACACATATTATTTATGGCAAACAACAATTTACTTTCTATAGGCCCGATAAAAAAAGTTGAAGATTTTCGGCAACAACACATAGTTACCTGGACAGTAAAGCAAAAACAACTAGAAGGCCAAGCTAAAGGTGTAGACCCTGTTAAGCTTTTTCAAGACTACCAAAAACAAGCATTGCAAAATGCTATACAACAAAATTTGCCAGACTACCTGCGTGTAGAAGTACCGGGTGGCGCACAGTCGCCTTTTACTGGACCGATAGCGTATGTGCAGTACTATGCGTATAACGCAGGTTTGTATGTGTTTACACGTGTTTTGCTGTTTTATGGTATTATCGTGGTTGTCGCGCTGTTGGTACTAAAGAATTTGTTTGGTAGTAAAAAAAGCGCATAACAATGTTAGAAAACAAACTATACAAAAGACTAATACTGTGTGCATGTTTTATGCTGGTATCGATGGTTTTGCCATGGTGGGTTTTGTTTGTTTTGTTTTTAGGTGTTGGTTTTTTTGTTAAGTACATACCTTATGAATACATTGTCGTTGGTATGGTTGCAGACTATGTATATGCTATACCTGTACAGTTTTTCTATGGTGTACAGCATGTGTATGCATTAGGGGCAGTATTAGTGGTCGGAATTTTTTTGTTTAGAAAAATGTTTACAAGAGCATAAAAATATATGAAGTTTTGGAAACCAAAAAAACAATACTACCACGAAATAGCCCCAGACGAGATACTGCTCGATGCGCGTAACTTGCCACAGTTTAATACACAACAAATGGAAGGTCGCATAGAACAACCTATATCGCACCGGTCTTTGAATATTGTTTTTTTAGTTGCATTGGTTTTCTTTATCGGAGGTGTTTTTCGTTTAGGGTATTTGCAAGTTTCGAAAGGCGAATACTTTGCCACAAGAAGTGAAAAGAATTCCTTTGAATCAGTACCTATATTTGCTGACCGAGGTTTGATACTAGACAGAAACAATGTACCGCTAGCTTGGAATGAAAAACTTCAAGAAGGCGAAGCTTTTTCTAAACGTATATATACAGACCAGGGTGGTTATGCGCATTTGTTGGGTTATGTTGGTTACCCTAAGAAAGACACTTCAGGCAACTACTGGCAAACACAATTTACTGGTAAAAGCGGTGTAGAAGAATATTATGCAACACAACTAGAAGGTCAACATGGTGCAAAGTATTATGAAACAGATGCAACAGGAAAAGTTTTGTCTGAAAATATTACCGAAGAACCTGTGCATGGTACAGACATAGTGTTGTCTATAGATTCGCGTGTACAAACTGCACTATATGACGGTATAGAAAAACTTGCTACAGACGCAGGTTATAGTGGTGGGGCTGGTGTAATAATGAACATCCATACCGGAGAAATAATAGCCATAACAAGCTACCCAGAATACAGTTCAAATGTAATGTCGTTGGCAACAGACAACGAAAAAATATCGCACTATTTTACAGATAGAAGAAAAGTTTTTATAAACCGCGCCATTGCAGGGCGGTATACACCGGGTTCTATAGTTAAGCCATACCTGGCATTGGCTGCATTAAACGAAAACATTATAAGTCCACTAAAACAAATACTTAGTACAGGACAACTGGTATTACCAAACCCTTTTGACCCAACTAAAAATACAGTGTTCAAAGACAATGCCGCCCATGGTTTAGTAGATATGCGTAAAGCCATAGCTGTTTCTTCAAATGTTTATTTTTATGAAATAGGTGGTGGTTATAAAGATCAAAAAGGTCTGGGTATAGACCGTATAAACCAATACGCGAAAAGTTTTGGTATAGGTTTAAAGACTGGTGTAGACATGGACGGCGAACTGGCGGGTGTGGTGCCGTCTGTAGAATGGAAAGCTAAAAACTTTCCAAAAGACCCATGGCGTATAGGTGACACATACCACACATCTATCGGACAATATGGTTTTCAAGTAACACCAATACAAATGGTGCGTGCAATGGGGGGCATTGCTAGTCGTGGTACATTGGTAACGCCACATATACGAAAAGGCGAAACAAACCCAGAACTAACTAAAACAGAAAAATTACCTTTTACAGATGCACAATACCAAGTAGTGCACGAAGCACTGCGTATGGTTATAACAACAGGTACTGGTGAGTCTTTGAATTTTCCATATTTACACATGGCTGGTAAGTCAGGTACAGCACAAACAGATATATCAAAACGTCGTGTTAACTCGTGGATAACCGGTTTCTTTCCATATGAAAAACCTGAATATGCTTTTGTTGTACTAATGGACGACGGTTCTGGTACAGCATATATACCAGCATCGCACGCTATGCGTACGGCTGTCGAGGAACTATACACTACATACCCTGAATTTGTGATACAGAAATATTAGTTGCTATAAAATATACCTAGTGTTATAATTAACTATTATGGATAAAAATGTTATATCACAAGAACGTAAGACAGAACTAGAACAAGAATTAAACGAACTTCAAAATGTTAAAAGAAAAGAAATATTAACAGCTTTAGAATATGCCAAATCATTGGGCGACCTTTCTGAAAACGCAGAATACCACGAAGCTCGCGAAGCTCAAGGTAAACTAGAAGACCGCATCCGTGAGATAGAACATATACTTAAAACCAGTACCGTTTTTTCTGGAACATCTTCAACCAAACATATTTCTGTAGGTAACACTGTAAAACTAATGAAGTTAGACACCAAAGAAGAACGCACATTTACATTAGTTGGCCCACAAGATGCGGACATTAGTTTAGGTAAAATATCCATTACATCACCACTAGGCAGTGCCATACTTGACAAAGAAGCTAACCAGGAAGTTTCTTTTAACACCCCAAAGGGTATAATGCACTACACCATAATTTCATTCTCGTAATATAAACATAGTAAAAAGCACACTCGGTGTGTATTTTTATTTTAAAATTAACCATAATTTTGTTTTTAGAATAATTTAATTTTGTAATTAAAACACATTAGGTTATAATATAAACATGCCACCAGAAGAACTTCAAAAACAAATTGCACGTGTTAAAGAAAAAGAACACGCTGAAGCAGAAAAAATGCACGACATTATGTTGTCGCATCAGCATACAAACGAAAGATTAACTGCAAACACCACTGACACAAAGCAAGACAAAAAGAAAATTGTAACTTTTATAGCTGTAATTGTGCTTTTAGTTTTAGGTTTTATATACGCGCAAAAAAATGGTTTCTGGTTAAACAATTCTAAAAATGCTAAAAACAAAGAAATGGAACAAGCTTTAAAACGTATGGACGAAATAACAAAAAACACAACACCTGCAACTTACGAAGACATTGTTTCTACAAAAGAATTTATGTCCGACATACGAGCCCAACAAAAATCTGCCCAAACAAAGAAAAAATAAAAATATAATTCTATGGTTAACTATATGAAAAATTTAAAACAAATAATACCAGCAGTTATAATAGGTTTTTTTGCTATAAGTGGTGTTTTGTTTGCTGCCTGGACTGCACCTAACTGTGCACCTGGGGCAACAGGCTGTAATGCTGATTCGCCCGTTTATATAAACAACGAAGACCAGACTAAAATTGGCGGTTTTTCTTCTGAATATGTTGGGGTTTTAGGTACTATGTTTTCTCAAGATTCGTTGATAGTAGGCAGCAGTATAGGCCAGAACCCAACAGGTGAACTACGTGTATTAGGTACAGGTTGGGTAAAAGGCAAGGTGTATATAGGTAACGATAGTAGTATAACAGACAGTATAACAACACCACCTACAGAACCTGCATATACACTGACGTTAAAACCTTCGACAGCAACAACAAACCTTGGTCGTGGAGACTACTGTACATTAACAAAAGCACAAGTTACTGGTGCAAATGCTTTGGGTTGCCCAGCAGGTGCTTTTATATCTAATATAAACACACCTACATCTAGTAGTGGTGTTGCTGTAACTTGTACGTACATAAACCCAACAGATAACCCAACTAACCTTGGATCTTGCCAATAATTATTTTAATAAACATGAAAAACTTTAAACAAACCATACCCGCAATAATATTTGGACTACTTGTAGTAGGTGCTGTTAGTTTTGCTGACATTAAAACCCAGACAAATACAAACTGTACACCACCTACATGTAACCCAGACGTCATATATAGTGTAGACGACCAAGTTAAAACTGGCGGTGTTACTGCTAACTATATAGGGTCTACGTCAAATATTGATGTTCGAGATAGTTTTATAATTGGCGCTAATGTTAAAAATTTACCATTTGCTTATGAAAAAGGCGGTCTGCGTGTTATAAACGGCCTTACTTTTTTCAAAGACAAGTTATATATAAGTGACAGTAATCCCCTCAATAACCCAGACAATTCGATTACAGACAACCCATATACACCACCCACAACACCACAATACGACCTAACACTAAGACCAGGTTCAACAACAAACCTAGGTACAGGCGACTACTGCACAAAAAAAGCAAACCAAATATCTTTAAACACATCTGGTTGTACCAGCGGGGCATTTGTAACTGGGTACAACGGTAGTTCAACTGGTTCAAGTATGGCTCTACGTTGTACAGACATAAACCCTTCTACAACACCTGACAACAAAGGCGGTTGTCCAACATTTAATGCAACATTAACCAGGTCATACGATGGTACTAGTGGTTCTAGTTCTGTAGGTCCATTTGCTTGTCAGTATACAGTAGCCATTTCTAATGCAACAAATCCTGTAAGCATTGTTATATCTCGTTACATCGGATGGGGTGGTTACAGTGGATACAGTACAGGTATATTAAACAGCTACGCAACCCGTACAACAAGTTCTGGTTCAGAAACATTTGGCTCTACTACCCCTGGTGCTGGTGCGTTTATATGTAACAACGCAGGTGACATAAAATACCGTGCACAAATAACCGACGCAAATGGACAGTTCTACCAAACAGCTTGGGTAAAGTAAAAAACCATATAAAACAAGGCATTTGTACCAATACACCTGTTATCCACAGGTGTATTGCTTGATTTTTATATAAATGGTATAATACCAGCAGAAGGGGACACTAACGTTCTCTCCAACTTAATACACTATGTTCACTACAAACAAAAAGGGAATCCTACATTTCCTTTTAACAACTATGTTGGTCATGTTTGTAGGAAACATGACAATATCTGCTCAAGCCGGAAAGCCAAGGGTTAACCAGGTTACTGGTTATGAATTGGTGCCTTTTGGTAACAATGGAGGTAACGCTGTTTGCATTTTGCCTGGTACTAACACATTGTTTAGTGTTAATGCACCGAACACACTAGTTCTAAATGAAGCTAAAGGTTCGCAAAGAGTTTTTCACTCTGATGTGAATTTTTCGAACATTATTTCTGTGTTAGGTGACTACAACAACAAAAGTGTGCTAATAACAACCAATGGTTATGTTTACGTAGTTGACAAGGTAACCGGACACACTACTTTAGCTTTCAAAGCACTAACTTCATTCCCAAAAGTTCAGTCTGTATTTACTGGCATGGTAACTCTTGATAACGACCCTTCAAAAGTCTATATCTGTGGTTGCTTTGACTCTATTGCAGGAAAACCTAACACACCAAAATTTTTGCTGCGTTATGATTTGGTAAATGGAGAGATTACGAAAGTAATCGAGGACCAGCCTTATGAAGTAGGAGATCTAGTAAAGTTTAAAGGTAAACTATTTATCGGAATAAACTACGATAAATTAGGAAATATTGCTAACAAAGTAATAATTTTCGACCCTCTAACTAATACTTTTTCAAATATCAATAAAGGTACTTTGAATGGTGGTGGCACTATGGCAACAAATGGAACCACATTGTTGTCTACAGGTTACAAACAAGGATTTTTTCATTGCCTGTTTCAGTATGACGAAGTTGCAAATACTTTTGTAACTTTATTTACAGGTGTTGATGAAGCTTGTGTGTATAAAGGTGAATTTTACCTCGGTACACAAGAATTCATTACAAACAGTAGTAATGAAACCATTCCTGCAAACTATTTTGTAAAATACAATGCCGAATTAGGTGAATTATCCACCTTTGATGGACTTGTGTTTGACAGATCAAATTTAGATTTTACCAGAATGTTTGCTGGTAAAGACTATTTTTTGTTTTCCGGTGTGCCTGCTTACAGGTTGCAACCTATTGCTTCTGGTGTTAGTAATACAAAAGCTTCTGTTCTTGTGTTGCCTAACCCTATGCCTTGTGCATATTCATTCCAAGTACCTTCTGACTATGTTGGGTCGGTGCTTACAATATCTAGTCTAAACGGCCAGGTGTTGATGGAAAGAAAACTGCAAGACGAAGCACTGGATTTAAACCTACCAATTGGTATGTACATTCTACAGATCCGAAATGAAAAAATCTACGAAAGTAGGAAAATATTTGTTCGGTAAAAAACACCCCGTCATTCACGAATGACGGGGTTTTGTATTGTTTTATTAAATTTTACTACTTTGTAGGGCAGGCCCCGTAGTAAATTTTTGATTATGTTAGGTAATGTAAAAAATATATTGTTTAAAATTTTACTACGGGGTATAATGTTTACATGAAAAACTTTAAACAAGTTATTGCACCGTTTGTTTTAGCTATTTTTGTGGCTGGTACTGCTG
>JBPCTC010000007.1:0-3792 GCA_051006535.1 Minisyncoccia bacterium | reverse complement strand
ATCCAAGTTCTAAGTCTATAGTTTTTCCTTTAACTTCTGAATTGAACCCGATACCTTCTAGTATAAGTTTCTTAGTATAAGGTGTTGTAACACCAGTCAACATGTTTTTAATGTGTGACGCATATGTACCCCATAGAGCACGCCCAAATGGTGTATTGCGTTTAAGTGCAAGGTTTATTTCATTTCCATCGATAGATATACCTATAACATCTAGATCGAAATTTCTTTTAAGTGAACCCAATTTACCTGTAACAGTCATTACACTGCCTTCAAAAGAAGCGGTTACACCTTCAGGTATTGAAATTGGTTTTTTTGCAAGTCGTGACATAAAATAATTCTTTTATAGTAAGCTCTGTCGAACTACCAGATGTTAAATAGGACTTCACCACCGACCTGGGCTGCTTTGGCGTCCTTGCCTGAGAGTATGCCTTTTGGTGTTGAAAGCACCACTAAGCCTTGTCCTTGGCGTACGTTAGTAATAGTGTCTACACCAGAATAAACACGTCGTGATGTTTTAGAAACACGGTCAACATGTTTTATCTTAGGTACACCGGCATTGTATGCTACACCTAGTGTAAGAGACATTATGCCATTTTTATTTTTAACTTCTTCGATACTTGCTAGGTAACCTTGGTCTTTTAAACATTTAGCTATAGCAAGTTTATGTTTAGAATGTGGAACTGTAATGGTGTTTTTACCAACATTTCCTGCATTCTTTAACATGTTCATCATGTCTGCAATAGGATCTTTCATATAATAAATTCGTTTAGATTACCAAGAAGACTTGCGAATACCAGGTATCATACCTTCGTTTGCAAGTTCACGGAAACAGATGCGGCAAAGTCCAAAATCACGCATAAATGCGTTTCCACGACCACACTTAAAACAGCGATTCTTCGCTCGTGTAGAGAATTTTGGAGTTTTTGCAGCACGGGCCTTAACTGATGTTTTTGCCATATATTCTTTGTGCTTTAATAATAAAATAAATTTTAAATAAAATAATATTTTAGTATAAAGAAATTACTTTATACTTATACTAAATATTTATAATTTGTATGGGAATATCACACGTTTTTTCTTGTATTTCCGTAAGCGTATGTTCACCAATCCGGTAAACAAGGTGCTGAAGCACAAGAGAAAGCGTGGATTCCCATGCTCTATAAGGGTTTTTAAGGTCAATATCGAGCAATTTCCATACTATCATCTAATAAGACAAATGTAAAGGGCGAAAAGATTAACTTTTCGCCCTCGGGTTTTCAGCGTTTTAGCACTATTTTTAGAGGTTTGTTTTTTGAGGTTTTATCTTAAAATTTGTACTACCAGGAAAACATTCCCAACCTTTACCAGGAACAAATTCATGCAAAGACTGGTAACTTTCTTTTAGGTAAAGATCTATTTCCTTACCCTTGTGTTTGATAACAATCATTCTACCTAACTTTGAATTTCCTACAAACAAGATGGGAAAATCTTTACCATTACAAACAAGGATGTCTCCTTTGGTTGCAAGTCTAAACATTTCTTCTGGAAGAACTTGTGGTTTTTCTGTCGTGTGCGTGCTTGTGTTCATTTCGCGCTGTGCTTTTTAATTTTAGAAATTTACATTAGTAGTTTATATTAAACTACCCCTTCTTTATATTATCTCATAAAAACATACAAAAAGCAAGGCTTTGCCTTGCTTTTTGTATTCCGAATGGATTTTAATTTAAATTAGTCTTTTTTAAAAGGTATACCTAGCAAGTTAAAAAATGCTACGGCTTCCTTTTGGCTTTTAGCGGTAGTAACCATTGTTATACCCATACCAAATATGTCTTTTAGTTCTTCTTCAGAAGTTTCTGGGAATATAGAATGTTCCTTAATTGACATTGTGGCATTACCCATATTGTCTACTATAGATTCTGATATACCACGAAAGTCCTTAGTTCGAGGCAATGCAATGTCTATTAGTTTGTCTAAGAAAGAATACATACGTTCACCACGTAGTGTTACCATAACACCAATAGGGTCGCCGGCACGGATTTTGAATGAAGAAACTGATTGTTTAGCGCTTTTTATAGCTGGTTTTTGACCAGTTATTTTAGCTAAACGGTCTGCAACGAAATCATTCTTATGACGGTCTTTTTTCATTAGTGTACCTGTACCTACAGATACAACTATTTTTGTTAAACGAGGTGCTGCAAGTTTGTTTGTGTAACCAAACTCTTTTTGCATTGCTGCAAATGCACCAGCTTCTTTTTGTTTTACATTTTCCATATATTTTAAATCAGGTTATAGGTTATAGGTTGAAGGTTGTAGAAACATTTTAGTATAAACTAACACTGTTACTATAACCTACTCGCCATACCCTGCTTATATTACTTTTCTAAACGCACGTTTGATGCGTCTATAGGAAGTGACTTTTCTACAATACTGCCTTTTTCACCACGACGTGTTGGTTTTGCATGTTTTTTAACAACAGCAACACCGTCGATGATAACTTTGTTTTCTTTACGAAGCACAAGAGTAACTTTGCCACTCTTGCCTTTGTCTTTACCTGTTATTACGGTAACCTTGTCTCCTTTTTTTATCATATAAATTGTTGTTTAGACTGCTTACTTTCGACTTGTGACTTTCAGACTTTCTACTCTTATATCACTTCAGGGGCTAGAGAAATGATTTTCTGGAAGCCTCGTTCTTGCAATTCACGTGGAATAGGTCCGAATATACGACCACCTTTAGGTTCTTTTGTTTTCTTGTCTATTATAACTACTGCGTTTTCATCGAAACGAATGTACGAACCGTCTTTACGACGAAACGGACCTCGAGAACGTACAACAACTGCAGTTACAACGTCTTTTTTCTTTACAGCCTTACGTGGTTCAGCAACTTTAACTGAAATAATAACTAAATCACCTAGTTCAGCATAACGGCGTTTTGAACCACCAAGCACCTTAAAGATACGTGCATGCTTAGCACCAGTGTTATCAGCTACTACTACATTTGTTCCATCTTGCATCATATACTTAATTCTTTAGATATTATGCGATAACTTCAAAGTGTTTGTCTTTTGACAAAGGCTTTGTAGACCGTATTGTTACTTTTTGTCCGACCTTGTATATATTACCTTCGTCATGCGCTTTATACTTTTTAGTAGATTTTGCATACTTTTGGTATTTAGGGTGTTTTTTGTATGTTGTTACTGCAACAACAACAGTTTTTTGCATCTTATCTGATACAACTACACCACTTAGTGTTTTTCTGTTTAATGTTTGTTCTTTCATATATTTTATCCTTATACGGATTAGTCGCGTGCAACAACACGTGTTTTAACCGGTAATTTAGTGCCAGCTTTGCGCAAACCCTCGCGAGCTATTGCTTCTGATACACCGTCAACTTCGAACATTATTCGACCAGGTCCAACTTCTACACAGTAACCTTCTGGACTACCTTTACCCTTACCCATACCTACACCAGCACCCTTTTGGGTAAATGGTCGGTCAGGAAAGATGCGGATCCAAATACGGCCTGTTTTGCCTATTGAACGTTGCATTGCTTTACGTGCAGATTCAATTTGTTTTGATTCTATACGAGCTTGACTTGTTGCTTTGATAGCAAATGAACCGAACGAAACTGTTGTGCCTCGAGTTTCAACTTTTTTGCGGGCTTCAACACTTTTACGTCCTGATTGCCATTTGCGGTGTTTTACTTTTTTAGGGACCAACATAAAATTAATTTCGTTTAGCTTCTACTTTTTTTGTATCTTGGAAGACCTCTCCACGATAAATCCATACTTTTATACCAAGGTCACCGTATGGC
>JBPCTC010000006.1:0-1568 GCA_051006535.1 Minisyncoccia bacterium | reverse complement strand
GCTACACGCCATGCCATACATACGCCCATACCTAGTACGAAAAGTATTGGGTTTACACTTACTGAACCAGCAAGCAAAAAGTTTAAGTTCATAAATGAACCAAAAAATGCTGCTATTCCAGTAAATATACCTAGTATAAGGGCAACGCCAATTATAACTTCACCTATAGATATAACATGTGACCACACATGTGCATAAGGTAATACTGCATGTTGTATAAACCATGCGTACCACATAGACACGTCTGGGTGTGCACCACTTGTTTTTGTTAACGAACCATTTAAGAAACCGGTTATAGCCCCGCCAGCATTACTGCCGAACCATACTGGGTTTGTAACTTTGTCCCAACCTGCAACCAACCATTCCCATCCAACATAAACACGAATGACGAGCCATAGAATAGAACTATTTGTATTCTTAAAAATAAAATCTGATATTCCTGAACCTTTATAATTTATATAGGCCATAAAATTTATATTATTTGTTAAATAATTACTTATTGTAATTACAGTTAATATTATACCACTTTATTTTATAGTGTTTCAAGTTTTTTATACAACTTTTTCGGTATTCTTCCAATTGTATCTTGTTTTGTAGATGATATAATTAAAAAATGAAATATTTTAACCCTAAAAAGGCGTCTATCTTTGTTTTGTTGTTTTGCTGTCTTTTTATTTTTAATTTTAAAAATACTTACGCCTATGGTAACGGTTTTGCTAATTCTAGACAAATAACCATAGACCATACAAAAGTTCAAAATACTGACCAAACTGATTTTCCTGTTCTTTTTTCTGGTACATATAGCTACCTGGCAAATGTAAACAATGGTGGGGCTGTTAGAAACACATCTGGTTATGACATAGGTTTTTATACTAACAGTGACTGTTCGACTGGTAAATTAAATTGGGAAAAAGAACGTTACGTGTCTACTACTGGTGATGTTAGTTATTGGATAAAACTACCAACTGTTTCATACACAGACGACACAAGCTTTTATATTTGTTACGGTAACCAGTCTATAAGTACTGACCAGTCAAATAAAAATGCTGTTTGGAGTTCTAACTATGCATCAGTTTGGCACTTGGCAGATGGTACTAACCTTAGTGCAACAGATTCAACTTTAAACGGTGTAAATGGTAACATAACAGATGCTACTGCTTCTTCTGGAAAAATAGATGGCTCTGGAAACTTTGACGGCGTGTCTGGTAAAATAGCTTTTCCTGGTTTTTCTATTCCTTCGACAGGTACAATAAGTGCTTGGTATAAACCAACAAATGCTGTTGGTACAAGTTTTGAACCAATTGTATCTACCAGAACTCTTGACGGTGGTGTCCAAGCTTTCGATTTTTACCCTAGTATGGGAACTGGTTTTTCTGGTTGGTATAAAAACGGAGTTGACGAACGTATAGAATTTAACCCAGCTGCATATATGTCTGCTGGTAACTGGTACTACATAACAATGACATGGCAGGACGGGGGCGACACTGTTTTAAGAATAAATAGTAATGTTGTTAATACGAAACATAGTTTGTCCACAACTTGGAATACTTCTTTGTATACCACATACA
>JBPCTC010000005.1:0-5549 GCA_051006535.1 Minisyncoccia bacterium | reverse complement strand
GTCTTGTAGTATGTATACTAAATATAACAAGTGATTTGCAAAATACCGATATCTATGATATGTTTATACCCATATGATAAACGTAGAAGTAAGTAAAAATGCAAACGAAAACGGCACATCTTTGATCCGTCGTTTTACTCGTAAAGTTCAAGAAACAGGCATAATCCAAAAAGTTAAAGGCAAGCGCTATGCAGAACGCCCACAATCAAAACTTGCTGAAAAAAAGGCAACATTAAAGCGTCTTGTTAAACGAAAAAACAACGACAAACTTCGTAAACTTGGTAAAATAGCTTAAACCTAAATTAAATTAGTATGAGCAATACTGATATTACAAACATATCAAAAAGCAAGCTTCCTGGCTTGCCTTTTGGTTTTTCTGTAGATCAGTACAAAAATGCAATACTTGGTAAAAAATACGAACTATCTGTTGTGTGTGTACCACCTAAAAAAGCCCAGGAAATAAACATACAAACACGCAACAAAGACTATGTACCGAACGTACTAGCATTCCCCCTTTCTGAAACATCTGGCGAAATAGTTTTATGTTTGTCTAAAATCAAAAAAGAAGCACCACTTTTTGGCGACACTTTCGAAAACTTTTTTGCATTTTTACTTATCCACGGAATGCTACATTTGGATGGATTAGACCATGGTAGTATAATGGAAGAACAAGAAAGAAAGTTTGTGAAAAAGTTCAAGATAGTTCATGAACAATAAATTTTTTTGTTGAACTAATTATGAAAGGCATTACTGTCGGCATTGATATAGGCACATCTATGGTACGTGTTTTTGTTACGTCTAAAATAGACAAAAACGCACAACCCGCGATTGTTGCCATTGGCACAACTATGTCACGTGGTGTTAAACATGGTTATATAGTAGACCGTGAAATGGCAGTTCGTTCTATACAAGCAGCTGTTCGAGATGCAGAACAAAAATCTGGCATTAAAATAAAACGTGCATATATAGCCATAAATGGTGTTGGCTTAAAGTCTGAAGTTGCTATTGGTAGTACTACACCATCAAAAGCAGACCGTGAAATTACAAACATAGACATACAAAACGCGGTTATAAACAGCGAACAAGCCATAGATACAGAAAACCGACGCCCTATACACCGCATACCTTTTGCATACCGCCTAGATGGCAAAGAAGTTATGGGTAAACCCACAGGTATGAAAGGTGTAAAACTTGAAGTAAAAGTTTTGTTTATTTCATGTATGAACATGCACCTAGAAGAATGCGTAGAGTCAGTTACACAAGCAGGTGTAGAAGTTATAGATGTTATAGCCGGTCCACTAGCTGAAGCTGGTTTAGTGCTAGGCGAACAACAACGTTCTGTTGGTTCTGCTGTTGTAAACATAGGAACAGAAACAACTTCCATAGCTGTATTTGAAAACGGACTTCCAGTTTCTGTTGCAGTATTTCCTATTGGTTCTGCTGACATAACCAAAGACATTGCTTTGGGTTTAAAAGTACCATTCGAAGACGCCGACCAAATAAAAAAAGGTCGCATACCCCAAGAAGTTTCTAAACGTAAATTAGACGACATTATCAGTGCACGGCTTACTGACATATTTGAATTAGTCGACTCACACCTAAAGAAAATAAAACGCAGTGGTTTGTTACCTTCAGGTATATACCTTACTGGTGGCGGTATAAAGTTTCCTTTTATAGAAAATGTTGCAAAAGACACATTACGACTACCAATACGTACACCCGACCCAGACATATGGGGTAACACAGCAAACAGGCTTCCTGATGCAAGTTATTTTGTAGTTGCATCACTGTGTAATACCGAATTTAAAAGCATTGCTGAACCTGAAACATTTGAAGAAGGTGTTGCTGGAATACCTGCACGTTTAAAAAAGTTTTTCAAAGGAATATTAGTTCAATTAATGCCTTAAAAACAGCATAAAGTTAGTTTTTGTCAACCAGAATACGGCTTTCATTTTAACTTGCCTTGTGGTAGAGTGTTTGTATTATAAATGTTTTATGTGAATTGCTAAATTCTATGGGAAAAATCAATCCGGATATCGAAAGTTTCGCACGTATTAAAGTTATTGGTGTTGGTGGGTCAGGTAAAAACGCCTTGAACCACATGATAGATTCAGGCGTTAAAGGCGTTGATTTTATCGTAATGAACACAGACACACAAGATTTACATAATTCCCTTGCTGACAAAAAAATACATATCGGACGCAACCTTACCAAAGGTCTAGGTGCTGGTATGAACCCTGAAATCGGTAAACGTGCCGCAGAAGAAACAAAAGCAGAAATTCAAGAAGTTCTAAAAGGTGCAGACATGGTGTTTATAGCATGTGGTATGGGTGGTGGTACTGGTACGGGTGCTGCACCTATAGTTGCCCGTGCTGCCAAAGAACAAGGTATACTAACCATCGGTGTTGTTACAAAACCATTTTCTTTTGAAGGCAACCAACGTTCTTCTCTAGCTGAAAACGGACTTGGTGAACTAGAACAAGAAGTCGACGCGTTAATAGTAATACCAAACGACCGCCTTCTAACCATTGCATCTAAAGACACTGGCTTTAAACAAGCTTTTGCAATGTGTGACGAAGTTCTACGCCAAGCTGTAGAAGGTATTTCTGAACTTATTATCAACCCAGGTATCATGAACGTCGACTTTGCCGACATTCGTGCTGTGCTACACGACGCAGGGTCAGCACTTATGGGCGTAGGTATTGCCAGTGGCGAAGACCGTGCTAAAAAAGCCGCTATCGACGCTATAAACAGCCCTCTACTAGATATTTCTATAACTGGTGCACGCGGAGTGTTGATAAACGTTTCAGGTGGCGACGACCTAGGTATACTAGAAGTTCATGAAGCAGCAAAAATAATAACTGAATCTATAGACGCTGAAGCAAAAGTTATATTCGGTATGTCTACGGACGACAGACTTAAAAAAGGTGAAGTCAAGATTACAGTTATTGCAACAGGGTTCCCTACTTCTATGGCTAAGAAACCTTTGTTCGAACGCAATGCAAATATAGGTTCTGCCCAAGTACTACCTCTAAAACGCGAAATGACTCGCACCGAAGTACAACAAACAATAGCCCCAGAAGAACCAAAACCAAGTATTACAACTTCACAAAACGAATACTTGCGTAAAGTAGAAACCCCTGTTATCGACGACGAAAACCCCGAAGAAGACGACTGGTCTGCAGTACCAGCATTCCTACGAAGACAAAAGAAATAAAAAGCACAAAATTAAATTTAATTTAACATAAAAAACACCGACTTGTATGTCGGTGTTTTTTATGAGAAAATACCATACATGACAGAACTAATAATAATTGGTGGTGGGCCAGCTGGTACAGCAGCTGCAGTATATGCAGCACGAAAACAACTTAAAAGTGTTTTAATCGTTGGCGAATTTGGTGGCCAGTCTACAGTGTCTGACGACATTCAAAACTGGATAGGTACACCACATATTTCAGGTGCAGATTTAGCTAAAAGCTTAGAATCCCACGTTAACGAATACAAGTCTGATGTGGTAGATGTTAAAAAAGGTTTATGGGTAAAAAACATAACAAAATCTACCGACCAAAACGGTAAAAATGTTTTTACTGTGCATACAAAAAACAACGCTGGTATAGAAGAATCTTTTGAATCTAAAGCTGTGCTTATAACAACTGGTTCTATACGACGCAAACTACCAGCCACAGATGCGGACAAATTTGAACACAAAGGCGTTACATACTGCGCATCTTGCGACGGACCAGTTTTTTCTGGCCAGGATGTAGTTGTGGTTGGTGGTGGCAACGCCGCACTTGAGTCTGTTATGCAACTACTGGCGTACTGTAAAACCGTAACTCTTATAAACAGAAGCGAACATTTTCGTGCTGACCCGGTTACTGTAGAAAAAGTTTTAGCAAACCCAAATGTAAAACTTATTAAAAATGCAAACATAACTAAAGTTAACGGTAATGTTTTTGTCGAATCAATAGACTATGTAGTAGACGGTCAGAAACTAGTTACACTACCTACGGCAGGAGTTTTCGTAGAAATAGGCCAGCTACCGAACACAGATTTTGTAAAGGAATTAGTTGATCTAACACAGTTTGGTAACATTATAGTCGACCCAATGCGACAAACCACCTCTATAGCCGGTATATGGGCTGCTGGCGACTGTACAGACGGACTTTACCACCAGAACAACATTGCCGCAGGTGACGCCGTAAAAGCCCTAGAGGACATATACCAGTGGGTAAAGAAGAATTAAAAAACCCCTTAGCGTAAAAACTAAAGGGTTGTTATGGTTACCGAGTTTGATCTAATATAACATCGTCAATAACATAAAAGTCTGGTTCAAAAACGGAAGGTTGTTTTAATGGAAAATTAAGAAATTCTTTGTATTTTTCTTTATCTTGATCCCAAACAAAAAGAGTTATTTCTTTTACACAAACTTCATTGTACAAACTTAGTTTAGCATCAATATTGTTTACAATACTACTAAACATACTTATGTCAAAAAATTTAGGAAGCTTGGCAATAGTTAAATGCGGATTAAACTTTTCGTAATCAAAATAACTAGTATTTTTATAATTAAAAACATCCAAATTATCTGAAATTACTTTGTTCAAACCACTAAGAAAACTCGATTTACTGTTTAATAAAACTAAAGTCTTTTCATCAAACAGAACCACTTTTTTAAAAGACACAAAAGAATAATTGGTTGTTTTAGCAATGCCTGTTAGAACATCAACTACTTTTTGTATGTTTCTTGCATCCTGAGGTCCTTTAAGTACAATATTCGGCACCACTTCTTTACTTAATAAGTCGTATGGAATACCGCCCATGACCTGCAGTTTAAACATAAAAATAGACGGGACCTTGATTCCTATAAAATATTTCATAGCTATTTGGGTTTTAAATATTTAAAATTTAAGTTTCTAAAACCAAATTAGCAAAAAATATTTGACAAGTCAAATAAATATGTCCTTCAGGAACTGAGTCCCTGATTTATTCACAATTACAATACTTTAGTTATTTTTATGGTATTTTTCGTCTTCTTCGATTTTCTTTTCAATGCGGTTTAGTTGTTTTTCTATGTGTTCTAGTGCGTATTCTTCACGTTGTTCTTCTTGCTTTATTTCTTCTTCTGTTTGTTCAGTAACTTTTTTAGAACGACGTAAGCCAGACATTATAATCATGTCCCCTACAAACATAGATACAAACAAACCTATTAATAACAAACCCCATGTAGCCCAAGTAGCCGACACAAACGGATGGAAAATAAAACCCAATACCCCACCTTCACCTTCTAGTAAATCTGCTGTATGCCATATACCTCGCCACAACAACACTAAGAAAATACTACCTAGCATAGAGTAAAATATGGGGTATTTGGATAGATGCCCACGCACACGGTCTTCTAATTTATCGAAAAAGTTTAAGATTTTACTATATATTGACATATGTAAATTATAGCATTTTATTTACCAAAACAAATTCCCAGGTGTTCAGCACCTGGGTTACCCACAGGTTTAAAAAACTACAAGATATTACATACCTGAGTTCTGTATAGT
>JBPCTC010000004.1:0-3966 GCA_051006535.1 Minisyncoccia bacterium | reverse complement strand
GTCCTGACACATCTAAAAGCCCAGACAAATATTTAGACTGTATTCCGGCAACATTTTCCTTTATTAATTTTGTAAACAAAGTTTGTTCTGTTTCTGACAACAGGGTCATGCTTTCTTTTGCAACAGTTGGGGCAATGCGTGCCAGTAACAGTAGTCGGTATTTTTCTAACAACATATGCACAAACAAATCTATGTTTGACTTTGTAGTGTGTAGTTTTTGTATAACTGCCAAAGATTTTTCTGTGTCTTTAGTAACAACACCTTCTAACATTTCTAAAACCATAGACATGGCTGGTGCACCTGTAATAGAACTAACAATGTCTACACTTACCTTTTTGTCATCTGTAGAATTTAAAACTTTTTGCAGTATACCTAATGCGTCGCGAAATGCGCCGTCTGCCAACATGGCCACCAAACCAGCTGCGTCTGGTTCCAGTATACGGCCTTCTTGTTTAGCAATGTTTATAACATGGTTTGCTAGTATTGTTTCTGTTGGCCGGCGGAACATAACTGTCTGACAACGTGACGAAACTGTTTCTGGAACTTTTTCCAAATCTGTTGTAGCTAAAATAAATATTATATGTTTTGGTGGTTCTTCGAGTGTTTTTAGTAATGCATTAAAAGCTTCCTTTGTTAGCATATGCACTTCGTCTATAATATACACTTTGTAAGGTGAAGAAAAAGGTAAACTATGCACAGCTTCGCGCAACGCACGTATGTCGTCTATGCCACGGTTTGAAGCCGCATCTATTTCCTCTATATCTACTGGTTGCACACCCAGGTCGTGTGCCACAATGCGGGCAATGGTTGTTTTACCCGTACCGCGACTACCTGTAAACAAATACGCGTGCGCAGTTTTTTTGTCTTGTATGGCCTTTGAAAGGCTTTGTACAATACTGTCCTGACCTACCACGTCGGCAAAACTTTGCGGGCGGTATTTACGGTATAGTGTTTCGTTCATCCCGTTATTATAGCAAAAGTATATAAAAATAAAAAACCGTCCTTTATAAATAGACGGTTTAAATTTTACTCTGATTTTCAGATAGAAAAAGTAACTTTATCTTTCTTAATCTGCAATAGTGTTTTAGCGCCGGCATTTTTTGTTGCACTACAAATTCTTTTACTCATAAAACCAATAGAAACAAGGTTCTTAGTACCGACAGGAACTTCATCATCAATAAATTTTTCGTGATTTTTAACAGGTCGCGCTACTTCACAATGGAGACGTAGACGACTTATTTCTTCTAGGCAAGGCATAGCGTTTATAAATTTTAATTTTTCTAAAACAAACATAACATGAAAAATAAAATATTTCAATACACTATTGCCATAAAAACCGCTAAAAAAACATTGCAACGCAATAAAGCTATCGCTGTAATATATTATATTGATTTTAAAAACTTATTTACGATTTCTTTTACTGCACTAGCGTTGTTACCACTTTCCATAAGTTCCATACGCAGTTCCTTGGCACCATCGAAACCATTCACATACGCCTTAAAATGCTTTTTCATAATGGCAAAGTTTTTAATATCGCCTAAAAGTTTTTCAAAAAGTTCGGCATGTTCTACCATAACACGCAACCTTTCTTCTACTGGTACAGAACTTTTTGCTTTTAACCAGTATTTGTTTTTCTTTTGTCTAAATGGCAATAATAATTTATTCAGTATTTGGTATGCTTGCTCTAGGCACGCATATTTTTCTGCTGAAAAATTGCTTTTCTCGGCCCGGTCGAACTGCGAAGAGCCTGCCGCATTCATACCAACTACCTCAGAAATATCCGATGGCTGTTGTGAGCGAAGAGAATATGAATTTTCATTTAAAGATTTTGCAAACAGCCACGGGTTGCCAAATATTGCACGACCAACCATAACCCCGTCGCAACCAGTTTGTTGGGCTAGTTGTATACCATGTTCTACACTAGTAACGTCGCCGTTGCCTAATATAACTGTGTCTATACCCATACTGTCACGTAGCTCTACAACTTGTTTTACATAGTCCCAGTTTGCTGGCACTGCAGACATTTCTTTGCGTGTACGTGCATGTACAGTTAGCGCAGAAATGTTTTGTTTTAGTAGTAACGGTATCCATTCGTTTAGTTGGACTTTGTTATACCCCACACGTGTTTTAACAGACAGGGGTATATCGTAACCAGAATCGGCAATACCCTGTTTTGCAGATTTTATTATTTCAACAGCAAGTTCAGGTGTTTTTATCATTGCGGCCCCAGCACCTTGTTTTTCTATTGTTTTGTCAGGGCAACCCATGTTTATGTCTATACCGTCGAAACCAAGTTCGGCTACAAATTTACATGCTATACGCATGTTTTCTGGGTTCGAAGAAAAAAGTTGGGCCACTATAGGCCTTTCGGCTTCTGTATAAGAAAGGTCTCGTAGCAACGCGTCGCGTCCATGTGCAACTTTAGCTTTATCCGCCGACTGGCGGAGTTTCAATGCCCAGGCAAGACCGTCTGCTGAAACAAATTCTGTCCACAGAACTTCGGGTTTTCCATACTTTGTAACCAGTTGACGAAAAGCCGCGTCGGTAACATCGGCCATGGGCGCCAACGCAAAAAAAGGCTTTGTGCCTTTGTTAGAATTTTTTAAATTTTTCCAAAAACCTGGGTTCATATTAGTTTTGCTTTTTTATGTTTTCTTTTACTTCAGTACCTGTTTCTGAACCAACCACTTCGTCTGTCTTGTTGTTTTTATATGTGTAAAATATTTTATTACCAAAACGTAGATCGATTTTAGAAAGTTTTTCTATATTATTCGTAAAATCTACATTAGTCAACAATGTGCCCAATGTACGGTCTACATCAACTGCAGTAAAGTTTAACGGAAGAAGAACATCTATATAGTTTTCAGACTTTTTTATAGTTATGGTGTTTTTTTCATTAGTTACATTTATAGAAACAGGTACAAGGTTACGTTTTACTAACATACTAAACAAGTCAGTTATGTTTTGCATTTTCTCTACAGTTTGGTAGTTGCCTGTACCGTTTGTGTTTGTTGTGCGTTCGCCATAAAAACGTATGTATACTTCACCAGAAAAATACGGTGCTAAAGAAAAAACATACCCGTCATTGTCCATAAAATAACATTCAGTATTAGCAACATCAGTACACCACAAATACAGACCTTTACGTTCAGTTATGTCCACCACAATAGAATCTATACCAACACGACGCACATTTACAGTTTTAGCATAAGGAAAATTGTGTACAATGTCTGCTTGTATTTTGTCTAAAGGAAGAAGAAAAACACTGTTTTTAGGTATAACCCATGCATACATACCACTGATATGCGCATTTGCATGGTCTTTGACTAAAGTCGAATCTATAACTTTAGTTTCAGAAACAGTTATACTATGCACACGTATACTGTCTAGGCGCAAAACAAAAACAACTCCAACTAAAAACAAAACAAAAACAACAGACCACACAGTTGCCCAAAATTTAAACTTACGTCTGCGTTCTTTTGCAAACTTACCTCTAGATGAATAAATCAAATCTGGTGTAGACTTTTTTACTACAGTTGTATCAACTTTTTTAGGTGTGGCAATATCTTCCATTTTATATTTTCAAATTTCAAATTTATACTTTTTACTTTAAGACTTTTAACTTTTTTACTTTTATTTTCCTATATGTGTCCTGCCACCCATGTATTGGCGTAGAACTTCAGGTATGCGTATAGTTCCATCTGCTTCTTGGAAGTTTTCCACCAATGAAACTAGTATGCGTGGCGTAGGTATAGCTGTACAGTTTAAAGAATGGGCATACAACATGTTACCTTCTTTGTCACGGTAACGAATGTTACTACGACGTGTTTGAAAGTCATGGAAATATGACGCAGAAGATATTTCACGGTAAGTAGATTCTTTAGGTACCCATAGTTCTATGTCGTATTTTTTAACTTGACCTAGGCCAAGGTCGCCACCACAGTTTAATACTGTATGGTACGGTAT
>JBPCTC010000003.1:0-9754 GCA_051006535.1 Minisyncoccia bacterium | reverse complement strand
CAGTGTGGTTGACCAACACGTGCATATAAAACACGCAGGTAGTCGTATATTTCAGTTATTGTCGCTACAGTCGAACGCGGGTTGTTTGAACGACTTTTCTGGTCTATAGATATAGCTGGCGACAAACCGGTAATTTCATCTACATCAGGTTTAGGCATTTGGTTTAGAAACTGGCGGGCATATGCAGACAAACTTTCTACATACCGACGTTGGCCTTCAGCAAAAATAGTATCAAAAGCAAGAGAAGATTTACCACTACCAGACATACCAGTAATAACCACCATTTGGTTACGTGGCATTTCGACGTCGATATTTTTCAGGTTATGTGTTCGCGCACCGCGGACCACAATACTGTCTAGTTGTTTTTGTTTGTTTATTTTTGGCATAATATTTATTAACTATTTTTTACCTCACCTGCCTTCTTTCAGAAGACACCCTCCTACACCAGTAGAGGTACAAATACAGTAACATCACCCGTAGGCAGAGATAGCGCAAGGGTGTCTGTATTCGATTGGACACAGTATAGCATTAAAACACTGTTTGACAAAACACATTAAAATGTTTTATTTATTCATTCTTTCTAATAAAACCCCAATCTCATCCCGCAATATAGCCGCTGTTTCAAAGTCGAGTTCTTTTACTGCGCGGTTCATTTCTTTTTCTTTTATCTTTATTATTTTTTCGTAAACTTTAGACTTTCTGTCTTCGTCACTTATTAATGCATTACGCACAATTTCAGCTTCAGTTACAACACCAGCAACTTTTTTGGGTTTCTTAGAATCTTTAACTAGTTTTTCAAACAGTGAAATATCTAAATCAAGTTCGGCATTTACGGCTTTGGCGTGGTCAGACTCCATTTCCTGTGTAATGTCGTGAATTTTCTTTAATATTGTTTTTGGTGTTATGCCGTGTTTTTTATTGTATGCAATTTGCACATCACGACGGCGGTTAGTTTCGCCTATTGCACGCTCCATTGAACCTGTTATGTTGTCTGCATATAGAATTACACGACCCTCGGCATTACGAGCCGCACGGCCAATAGTTTGTATTAAAGAAGTTTCAGAACGTAAGAAACCTTCTTTGTCTGCATCAAGTATGCCTATCAAAGCAACTTCAGGCAGGTCGAGACCTTCACGAAGCAGGTTAACACCAACCAAAACATCAAATTCACCTTTTCTAAATTTTGTTAATATCTGAATTCGGTCTATAGTTTTAACATCGCTATGTAAGTATTCAGTCTTAATATTTTTTTCTTTAAGATAAGTTGTAAGATCCTCTGCCATTTTTTTAGTTAATGTAGTAGCAATAACACGAAAACCACGGTCTATAGTTGCCTGTGCCTCTGTAATAAAATCTTGTATTTGACCAGAGTACGAAATACCAACTTCCGCAGAACCATGCTTTTGTTCAGGTCCTCGGATCTCCTCACGTGAACTTTTCACCTTCGGTAAAACTCGTTCGGCCAGACCATTCACAAAAGTATAGTTCTGCTCCAGCCCAGCTGTTACCGGACGTACAATTATTTCCGGATCTAATAAACCAGTTGGGCGAATAATTTGCTCGACAATTTGTGCACTATTTTCTTTTTCTGAAACACCCGGTGTTGCTGAAACATAAACAACCTGACCTATGCGTTCTTCAAATTCTTTATATTTTAAAGGTCTGTTGTCTTTAGCTGAAGGTAAACGAAAACCAAATTCAACAAGAGTGTTTTTACGAGACTGGTCACCTGCATACATACCTTGTAACTGTGGTAAAGTAACGTGTGATTCGTCGATAATAGTAAGAAAGTCTCCATTCATTGCAAAATAAGACAATAATGTTTCTGGTGGTTCACCAGCAGACTTACCAGACAAATGGCGTGAATAGTTTTCTATACCACTACAGTAACCTACTTCGCGTATCATGGCTAGGTCGTAGGTGGTGCGACGTTTTATACGTTCAGCTTCTAGTAACTTACCTTCACGATCAAAAACCTTTAACTGGTCGTCTAGTTCTTTTTTAATGTTTTTTATTGCACGATCTACTTCAGACTTTTCTGTCATAAAGTGTTTTGCTGGAAAAAGTGTTATTTCTTTTTCTTCTCCTAAAAGCTGTGAAGTAACAGGGTCGATTTTTAAGATCTTTGAAACAACAGAAGAACCCCCCACACCCCCCTTACCAAGGAGGCTTTTAGATGCAAATTCTACTTGATACACAAAAGTTTCAGACACAGGCATTATGTCTACCCTGTTACCTATAGAACGAAAATGTGCAGGCATTAAGTCGGCATTGGTGCGTTCAAACTGCACACTGACTAATTTTTTCATTAGTTCGGTGCGTGTCATAAGCGAACCGACTTGTATCTGAGTTAGTTCCTTAGCATATTGCATCGGGCTACCCAAACCATAAATACAAGAAACGGACGCAACAATAATAACGTCTTTGCGTGTTAACAACGACGCAGTTGAAGCATGGCGTAAACGGTCTATTTCTTTGTTTATTTGTGCGTCTTTTTCTATATACGTATCTGTTACAGGCATATAGGCTTCTGGTTGGTAGTAGTCGTAATACGAAACAAAATAATGCACCGCCGCATCTGGAAAAAACTCGCGAAATTCCTGTGCAAGTTGTGCGGCTAGGGTTTTATTATGAGCAATAACCAAAGTTGGTTTATTGTGTTGTTGTATAACATTTGCCATAGTAAATGTTTTACCAGTACCAGTAGCACCCAACAATGTTTGTTTTTGCATGCCACTATTTAACCCTTTTACCAACTTTGAAATTGCATCTGGTTGGTCGCCAGAAGGTTTAAATGGGCTTTTTAAATTGAAGACTGATTTGTTTTTCATAAATATAAACCCCCTGTGTCCCCCTTATCAGGGGGATATCTAACTTCCACAACTCTTTTACTAATTTGCTTTATTATATCACTATACACATTTTCTATGTTTTTTAAAACTTCATCATTTTTATAACGAACAACTTTAATATTGTATTTGCCATTTAAATATTTAGTTCTTTCGATGTCTTTTGCTTTTTGTAAATTATGAATTATTCCATCTACTTCTAAAACCAATAATAATTCTGCGCAATAAAAATCTGCGATAAATTCACCAAGTGGTTTCTGTCTGGTAAATTTATAACCTATTTTCTTTTTATTGTTTAAGATTTTATACCAAAGATTTTTCTCTGCCTTAGTCATTTCTTTTCTAAATTCTCTTGCACGAGAAGTTAATTTTTTCTTGTACGGTATGAACTTTAATAAACCCCCTGTGTCCCCCTTATCAGGGGGATATTTAACAACCACCTCCTCCCCTGACAAGGGGAGGTCGGGAGGGGTTTTGTGATTATTAATAATTTTATCCACAAATAAATTATACATTAATTTTAAAATCGCAGTAATTAAACACTGCGATTTTTTATTTTTCCAATTCCCTACGGTAACAAGTCCGGATACATTTCATAAAAACGTTCCTTTAATTTTGTACAAAGTTCCGGATCAGTGATTTTTATAAAACGTGTTGGTTGGCCAGTAACATTTTCCGGCCTAGCAGAAACATCATCAAAAACCATAGATTCACGACGAAACCAAATTTTAGGTGTACCATACAAACGAATATACACCATCATGAGAGTATCAGCGTCTTCACTATAACCACCTTCATAAGGTGCTACATAGTATAAGTATTTATATTGATCGACAGATGGGTTGTACTTAAAATTAGAGTAAAACCCTTTTTCTAATTTATTCATATTTTTATTTTAACAATAACATGTAGAAAAATTTTTGCAAATAAAAAGCCATGCGCACAAATGCATGGCTTTTACAGTAAATTCGCATTTACCTAAAGTTCAAATATTCAGCCTTGCCAGATTGTATCTGGCGGATTCGGTTTAGACCTCTCGAATCAAAACTTACTCAGGAACCACTAAAAGGGTCAGCACAAACCTATACTGTGGCCCTACAACCCCGGTGCGCACTAAATCAAACTTAACCGGTTTGGACTTTTTCGTGTTCGCTCGCCACTACTAACGAAATTTAATAATTAAGAACTTTGCATACAGACTAATAAAAAAAGGTAACAAAGTCAATTAATCTTCTTTTAGGTATTCTTTCAAAAACTTTTCTTTATATTCAAAAAATGTTCCATTTTCTATAGATGCACGAATGTTGTCTACAAGAGTTACAAGAAAATGCAGGTTGTGTATTGAAGCTAATGTACCGGCTAACATTTCTTTACCATGGAAAAGGTGTGCCACATATGCCCTAGAGAAATAACCGTCTTTGTTTTTACATGTATAACATGTGCAATCTTCTTCTATTGGACCAAAGTCTTCGCGGAATTTTTGGTTCATTATTATTATCTTACCTTTTTTAGTATATATAGTTCCATTACGCCCAAGTCTGGTTGGTATAACACAATCAAATAAATCTACACCGTTTTCTATACCCATAAACAAATCTTCTGGTTCGCCAATGCCAAGCAAATGGCGAGGTTTGTGTTCAGGTAGTATTTCGTTTACCCATTTTACAGCAGTAGACATGTCCTCTTTAGCAAAAGACCCACCAATACCAAAACCATCAAATTCACGACCATTTTCTGTTTTCATTTCAGAAATTATTCTTGCACTTTCTTTGCGCAAAGACTCTTCCCGCCCACCTTGAACAATGCCGAATAGAGCTTGTGGCGACTTTGGAAGTTCTTCGCCCCCTGACAAGGGGGAGATGCCGTAGGCAGAGGGGGTGTCACACCCCTCCCCAGCCCTCCCCTTGGCAGGGGCGGGAGTAACTTCTAACTTACTCATTTCCAGCTTTTCGTGTTCATTTAAACTTCTCTGTGCCCAGGCATGTGTACGTTCTAATGCTTCTGTTTGATATTTCAAATCTTCTGCAGGACTAGTGCATTCATCAAATGCAAAAATAATATCTGCACCTAAATTGTGTTGTATTTGTATTGAACGTTCAGGTGTAATGTAATGTATAGACCCATCTAAGTGCGACTTAAAAGACACACCGTCTTGACCAACATGTGCCAACTTGGGCGCGGCAGTGTCGTCGAAACGCTCAGGTATCATTAAACCTGGGTCAGTAATACGCACAACTTTTGCTATATCTTTACCATACGCAGCACCCAGTGAAAAAACTTGAAAACCACCGCTGTCCGTCATTGTTGGGCCAGGCCAGTTCATAAATTTACCTATACCACCTGCCTTAGCTACAACAGCATCACCTGGCTGTAAAAACAAATGGTAAGTATTACCCAACACAACCTGTGCACCAGTGTCAGCTATTTGGTTTGGATTTAAAGATTTTACAGTTGCCTTTGTACCAACAGTAACAAACGCAGGTGTTTGAATGTTACCATGCGGTGTAACAACCTCGCCTACGCGCCCAAGGGTGCCTTCTAGTTTTTTCTTTATTTTAAAATTAAACTCTTTCATTGTGTTGTTTTTTTCGACTTTAAGATTTTATAAAATTTTTTAACTTTCCTATTTTACAATTTCTACCCATTTTAGTTCTTGTATATTTATTGGTGTTTTAGCAAGTATTTTTTTAATTGCATCACGGTCAGAAGATATTTGTGTACCTATAATTGCAATTGGGTTTGAAAATGTTGCAACATTTGTAACAACATTACCGACAGGCAAAACAACTTCACGTGGCACATCTATTTCAAAAGCACCGCCACCACGACCTGTTAATGTAACTGTTATGTCTGTACCTACAACAACACCATCTGTTTGTTGGCCTGGAGTAGAAAAAAGTATTATATGCGCTGTATGTGTGCTTACGTCTGCAACAGTACCTATTAATGTATTACCATTTGCATAAACTTTACTGCCAGAAACAACACCTTCTATACTACCTGCGTCAACTATAATAGTGTCGTATGGTGTACGGTTTGGTTTTACTAAAATAGTAGCCAGTATGCGTTGGTTTGCTTCGGAACGAGACATTTGGCTTTTTAGCTTTACATTTTCATCTTTTAGCACTTGTAGTTCTGCATTTGCAGATTGTAAATTTTGTACTTGGTTTTTTAGGTCAGTAATATAGTTTTCTAACGCATTACGAGATGTAAAATAATAATGCAAATCTTTACCTATAAGCACAATACGTTCATCGAGCCTCCAAAGCGGTACAGTTATAAATTCGCCACGACTACGTGTATGTTTTATAGCTCGTGAAGAAAAAAATAAAATTATAAATAAAAATAAAACAAAAACAACATCACCTACAATTAGTCTGTTTTTCTTGTAATGTGATTTTTGTGTTTTATCTAGGAGCGATGTCATGTTTTTGGTCTAACAACAAAGACGAATAAAAATCAAAGTCTTCTAACATTATGCCAGTACCTCTGGCTACAGCAGTTAGTGGTTCTTCGGCAACAAAAACAGGAACACGAAATGTAGTACGGAAAAGTTGGTCTAACCCCTGTATCATAGCACCACCACCAAACACAACTATACCTTGGTGCAATATGTCAGACAGTATTTCTGGCGGTGTTGTTTCTAATAGTTCCTGAACAGCATCGACAATTTGTAATATAGAAGGCGCCAAAGCTTCGCGTATGTCACCGTCGGTAACTATAACCTCACGAGGTAACCCAGTTAACATGTCACGACCACGCACAGAAGTTTCTTGGTATACTGTTGGCGACGCACTACCAACGGCAATTTTTACACCTTCGGCAGTCTTTTCGCCTATTAGTAGTTTAAATTCGTCACGCATATAAACAACAATGTCGTTGTTTAATGTGTCGCCAGCAATTTTCAAGTTTTTACTTCGAACTACACCACCCGAAGCTAGAACTGCAATGTCTGTTGTGCCACCACCGATGTCTACCACTACTGTACCGATGGCTTCCTTTATAGGTAGGCGTATACCTAGGGCACCCGCAACTGGTTCTTCTATTAAATGCACTTCACGCGCACCAGCAGACTTTGCAGCGTCATACACTGCACGAGCTTCTACATTAGTTATGCCAGTTGGCACACCAACAACAACGCGTGGACGAAAAAACTTTTTGTCCATATTGTTGGCTTTGTTTATAAGATAAGTTAGCATTTCTTCTGTAACTTCAAAGTCTGAAATAACACCATCTACCAAAGGGCGTACTGCACGCAAATGTGCAGGTGTACGACCAAGCATTTCTTTAGCTTGGGCACCTATGGCTACTATCTGCCCGGTTTTTTGATTTACAACCACAACTGAAGGTTCGTTTATAACAATACCGTGACCTTTCAAATACACTAGGGTGTTTGCAGTGCCTAGGTCTATACCAATATCATTTGAAAATAATTTATAAAATCTTTCGAGCATACAGAATGAATTAATAATTTTTTGCAAAGATTACACGTTGTACTGAAGGACTTCCGGTTTTAATACAAATACCATTTGAAGGTTTTTCGTTAAACGGAATACAGCGCACTGTAGCAGATGTTTCTGTTTTAATTAATTTTTCTGTTTCTACAGACCCGTCATAATGCGCAAGTACAAATTTGCCAGCTTCGATAGCTGAAACAAATTCGTCCCAAGTATTAGCTTCGACAGTGTTGGCGTTTTGCCTATCTAGGGCATTTGCATAAAGTGAACTTTGAATATTTTGCAATGTTTCTTTTATTGAACTAACAACATTGTTAATTTCAGTTATAATTTTTTCACCAGTATCGCGACGAACTAGTACACATTGGCCATTTGCAATGTCTTTTGGACCTATTTCTAAACGAATTGGTACACCCTTTTTCTCCCATTCAAAATATTTTTCTCCGGGACGCGTGTCACGAGTATCTACATGAACTGCGCGCGCACCAAATTCTTTTTGTATTTCTAATGCAATTTCCGTTGCTTTTTCTTCTACACCTTGTTTTGTTTCTGGGTTAACTATAGGAACCATAACAACTTTTAATGTCGCCATATTAGGTGGCAAAACCAAACCTTTGTCGTCACTATGTGACATTATTAAACCACCTATAGAACGTGTAGATATACCCCAACTTGTTTGCCATGCATACTGACTTGCACCTTGTTCGTCTGTATATTTGATATCAAAAGCTTTTGCAAAATGGTCGCCTAGGTTATGCGAAGTACATATTTGTAGAGCTTTACCGTCTTGCATCATGGCTTCGCATGTATAAGTATACAGTGCACCTGCAAACTTTTCAGATTCAGATTTTACACCTTGCACAACAGGTATTGCCATATAGTCTTTTAGAAAATCTGCATATATGTTTAGCATTTTTTTAGCAAATTCGTCGGCTTCTGTATTAGTTGCGTGCACAGTATGGCCTTCTTGCCACAAGAATTCTGTTGTACGTAAAAATGGACGTGTACGTTTTTCCCAACGTATTACATTTGCCCATTGGTTTATTAACAAAGGCAAATCGCGGTACGAACGTACCCAGTCTTTATACATTTCATAAATAATAGTTTCAGAAGTTGGACGCAGAACAAGAGGCTCTTCTAGTTTTTCGTTACCTGCATGTGTTACCACAGCAACTTCAGGGGCAAAACCTTCAACGTGATCTTTTTCACGAGTTAGTAACTTTTCTGGTATAAGCATCGGAAAATAAGCATTGTTTACACCTATGTCTTTAAACTTCGCATCAAGTATATTTTGTACCTTTTCCCATAGTTGGTAACCATAAGGTTTTATAACCATACAGCCCTTAACCGGCGAGTAGTCAAACAAATCTGCAGCAGACATAACGTCTAAATACCATTGACTATAATCAGTAGTGCGCGGGGTTATAGCCTTTAAGCTAACTTTTTCTTGTTCCATATATAGACATAGTACTCTAAAAATGCATATTTTACAATTATAAATACCCCCATCGAGATTTACGTAGTAAATTCCGACTCCCCCTACATAAGGTATACAGCTTCTGTAAGAAGTCGGTAAACATTAAAATATTTACCGGTGGGGGTACCTGTAATTTCTACCTTGCAAAAACACCTATTTTCTGGTACTATAGTGGTACTTCCGTGAAGGTTAAAACCCTTTGTAAATAAGCTGGAATGCTTAAAAACGGAAGCATTATATAATTAACCATAGAATTTTTTATGTCTAACCTTATTGACACGATGTTTGAAAAAGGTGCGCATTTCGGGTATTCAAAAACTCGTCGCCACCCTTCTGCATCAAAATTTATATACGGAACCAAAAACCGTGTTGATATTATCGACCTTACACAAACTGAAGTCCAACTTGAAAATGCAAAAACATTTTTAAAGGACATTGGTTCTAAAGGCAAACAAATACTTTGGGTTGGGGTAAAACCTGAAGCTCAAAAAGCAGTACTTGATGCTGCAACAGACACCAATACCCTTTCTGTTACTGAACGTTGGGTAGGAGGTGTGTTAACAAACTTTTCTGAAATTAAAAAACGCATCGCTAGATTAATACAATTAAAAGCTGACCGCGACAGTGGTGAACTTGAAAAATACACCAAGAAAGAACGTTTACTTATCGACCGCGAAATAGCTGACATGGAAACAAACTTTTCTGGACTTGTAAACATGACAGCTATGCCAGCTGCAGTTATTGTTATTGATGCTAAACGCGAACACATTGCAGTTACTGAATGCCAAAAAATGAACATACCAGTTATAGCAATAATGAACACAGACTGCGACAACCGTGTTGCTACATTCCCTATTATTGCTAACGATGGATCTGTTTCTAGTATAAAATTCTTTATTGATGAGCTTAAAAAAGCTTACAAAAATCAATAATATTAATAAAGTAATTAAAAATTGTTCTTATGAATATCA
>JBPCTC010000002.1:0-3334 GCA_051006535.1 Minisyncoccia bacterium | reverse complement strand
GAATAGGTTTATATAAGTGTAAAAAAATAGTTGAAGCACACCACGGAACACTAACATTCGAATCAAGTGGCCACGGTAGTACTTTTCATGTTTTAATTCCCCAATTTGTTGCGACAGATAACCCTAATATAGTATAATAACCCCATGGCTAAACAAGTACTGATAATAGAAGACGACGCTTTCCTACAAGGGCTTGTTGTTCGTAAATTAAACTCAACTGGTTTTACTGTTCAAGCTGCAGGCCAATGGGCAGATGCAGACATACTTCTTAAAACTTTTTCACCTGACATATTTATAGTAGACCTAGTTCTACCTGGTGGTATGGACGGTTTTGCTATTATTACTGAAATACGTAAAATGACCCAATTTGCACAAACACCTATAATAATATTTTCTAACCTGTCTGACGAAAAAGACCAAACTAAAGCCGAAGGTCTAGGTGCTTCATTATTTATGGTTAAATCAAACTTTACCCTAGACGAACTTGTCGAAAAGGTAAATGCCCTTATTAAATAACAGCAACAAAAAAATTATACTTACTACCCCACTTGGGGCTATTAAACGTTTAACAGAAGCCCAAGAAAAAGCTTTAAATAAATTAGGTTTAAAAAATGTAGAAGACTTGTTGTATTACTTCCCTACACGTTATGGCAACATTGCCGAATCTACATACATAAAAAACATAACCCCTGGAGAAACATATACTTTGTTTGGCCACATTGAAAAACTAAATACAAAAAAAACATACACAACAAAAACACCTCTAAGCGAAGCAGTTCTAAAAGACATGACAGGTAGCATACACCTAACGTGGTTCCACCAAGCATACATTGCAAAAATGTTAAAGGCTGGTGACGCGGTAAAAGTAACAGGCACAGTAACAAAATACAAAGACACATTGTCTATAACAAACCCAGAAATAGAAAAAACTTCTATTATGCCTATAGACCTGCATACGTCTTTATTTAGTAACGAAGAAGACCAGCACAACTACGGCTACCCTGTTTACCCAGAAACCCGTGGACTAAGTTCAAAATGGATATTGCACACTATTATGCGTATTTTTAAAAGCACTTTACTAGACGACATAACAGACCCAATACCAGAAAATATTCGTACCAAATACAAACTACCAGCTATAAAAACAGCATTTATATGGGCCCATACACCAGCCAAAAAAGAACACGCTGAAGCTGCCAGAAAACGTTTTGCTTTTGAAGAGATTTTTCTAATCCAACTGTCGCGTGCAATAGATAAAAAAAAGTTTTCTGAAGAACAATCTTATACAGTGCATGTAGACGAAAAAGACATAGCAGACTTTGTAAGTCGATTTCCTTTTAAACCAACAAATGCACAACACAATGCAATAAACACAATACTTTTAGACTTAACAAAACCACACCCCATGGCCCGTTTATTAGAAGGCGATGTTGGTAGTGGTAAAACAGCCGTAGCAGCCACAATAGCATATGCAATAATAAAAAACCGGCCTTTTAATAAAGAAAAACAAAAGCTACAAACATACGGCAGTTTACAAACTGCGTACATGGCACCAACAGAAATATTAGCTACACAACATTTTGAATCTTTTATTAAATACTTTACACACACTGGTATTTCTATTGGGCTTATTACGGGGTCTGGTTGTAGAAAGTTTCCAACTAAAGTTGCATCTTCACGCGAACCTTGGACAAATATTTCACGTACACAATTGTTAAAATGGGTAGCCAACGGCGAAATACCTATTGTTATAGGTACACATGCACTAATATCTAAATCAGTTAAATTTAAACACTTGGCACTAGCTATAGTCGACGAACAGCACCGTTTTGGTTTAAAACAAAGAAAAAGTTTAGCGGAAAAAACTTCTGATGGCGCGCATGTTGCCCCACACTTTTTATCTATGACCGCTACACCCATACCCCGCACTTTGGCGTTAACACTATATGGCGACCTTGATTTGTCTTTATTAGACTCTATGCCTATAGGCCGCAAACCAGCCCAAACAACAATAATATCTACAGAAAAACGTGAACAAATGTATAAAGACATAAGAATCCAGCTTCAAGAAGGTAGACAACTGTATGTAATATGTCCACGAATTTCTGACCCGGACCCAGATCTAGAAATAAAAATGCAATTACGTTCAGTAACAAAAGAAGCAGAAAACATGCAAAAAAATATTTTCCCAGAATACAATGTGGGTATACTGCATAGTAAAATGACGCCCGCTAAAAAAGATTCTGTAATGAACGAATTTGCTAATGGTAAAATACATATTTTGGTAGCTACATCTGTAGTTGAAGTTGGTGTAAATGTACCTAATGCAACTGTTATGGTTATCGAAGGTACAGAAAGGTTTGGCCTAGCACAACTACACCAACTACGTGGGCGCATACTACGTAGCAACCACCAACCATATTGCTACCTTGTGCCTGACACAAAAAGCGTAAAAACAGCCGACAGACTAAAGGCTTTAATAACTGCAAAAAATGGGTTTGAACTTTCAGAACTAGATTTAACATTGCGAGGTGCTGGAGAACTGTCTGGTTTTAAACAATGGGGTGTTTCTGATATAGGCATGGAAGCTATAAAAAATATAAAAATGGTAGAAGCTGCTAGAACCGAAGCAAAATCAATAGTAGAAATAGATGTAACATTACAAAACTACCCGGCACTAGCTAGAAAAATATCGGAAAAGAATTTTGAAACTCATTTTGAATAATAAAAGCCCAGTTTGTGCAATACAAAAGGGCTTTCTAATCTGTGGTTAATTAGTCGTCATCTTCATCTGTTTCTTCAGAAACAGATTCGTGAAAAATAATTGTTGCTTCTTCTTCATCATCATCTCCAAAATCATTTTGGTTGTGGCGTGAACTTGTCTGTGTGTAAGTACTGGTTTGCTTAAACAAACCAGTACCCATATTTGGGTCTTTGTTATCTGACATAAAAATAACATGTTTTATAAATCTATAATATATAAAAAATAAAATTTAGCAAACAAAAACAGAGCACATTTTTGTGCTCTGTTTTTGTTTGCTAATAACAAGTTTTTATACAAATCTATGTCCGCCCTCTAGGATTCCCTGCCCGCAATGCTAAAGCATAGCTTTTGCAGGCGGGGAACCTATTTATATTATTCAAAAAAATTACAATGTCCGCCCTCTAGGATTCGAACCTAGGACCCCAGAGGTATAAGATCTGTTGTCTAACCAACTGAGCTAAGGGCGGACACTATAATCTTTTTTTTAAATACAACCTTCCAAAACCTGTCTTAAGAGCTTTTTCTCTTTCAATAGCTTTTTTCTCATCTAGGCAAGCCTCATAATATACC
>JBPCTC010000001.1:0-10841 GCA_051006535.1 Minisyncoccia bacterium | reverse complement strand
GACCTTATTATTCAAAAAATATTTAGGGTGAAGCAAATTGAAGACAATGAAGGAAATGTTACCGTCTCTGAAGGCATCGAAGCAAATTACATGGATATGGCAAACTACGCAATATTTGCATTAATTCGATTATCTGAAAGTTAAAATTTTTAAAACCTGTATACACAATGTACGGGTTTTTTATTTTGACAAAGCACTATATTAGTGTAGAGTTAAGGAAATTAAACCCTTCTTTATCATGAAACAATATTTAAATTTACTACAAACCATTCAAAATCAAGGTTATTTTACCGATGACAGAACTGGTGTTGGCACGCAGGCATTACCTGGTCATGCATACACATGCGAACTAAAAATGGACGACAATGGTGTCGTACATAACTACCCACTTTTGACAACTAAAAAAATGTTTATGCGTGGAACATTTGAAGAATTAATGTGGAAACTCCGTGGAGAAACAAACATTCAAAGTTTGGTAAAAAAAGATATAAATATCTGGACGGAATGGCCATTTAAAAAGTGGCTTGAAAAAACCGGATTGATGGGAACATTCCCTATCTTTATCGATGATGCAAAAAGTGACTACACCGACAAATGGAAAGAAAAGATTTCTGAATTCAAAACCATGATCATCAACGATGATGATTTTGCAAAAGAATTTGGAGAACTAGGTCCAACATACGGACACAATTTCCGACGTTTTGGCGAAATTAAAACACCTGAAGGAAATATTTACTGTGAAGGTATTGACCAACTTATGGAAACTATCGACAAAATTCTCAATAAACCAGAAGACCGTCGTAACATAATTACTCTGTGGGACCCACATGCGAATAAAAAATCCCTGCTTCCACCCTGCCCTTGTTTTTATCAGGTATTTGCAAACCAAGAAGGCACGCTGCATATGAATTTATACCAAAGAAGTTGTGATACATTTCTTGGTGTGCCGTTCAACACAGCACAAGATTCTCTACTGCTAATACTATTAGCTAAGGTTACGGACAGAAAGCCAAAAATATTTAACCATTTTTTTGGTGATGCCCACATCTACAATAACCACAAAAATCAGGTGGCAAAGCAACTTTCGAGGGAACCATTTCCACTGCCTTCAATTAAAATAAATCGAGAAACAAAAAATATCCTTGATTTCGAATTTGAAGACATTGAATTAATTAACTATCAATGCTACCCGGGTATTAAAGCACCTGTCGCAGTATAAATATTAGTTTCAAAAACAAAAAGCCCCTTTATTAAAAAGGGGCTTTTAAAATTTGACAAATTCTTAAATATAGATAAAGTAAAGAAAATCAATTCCTTACAAAATGATATTATCAGACACAAAAATACTAGAATGTCTTGAGAACAAGACAATCGTTATTGCTCCATTTGATGAAAATAATTTAGGAAGCAATTCGTATGATGTACACCTTGGCAACAAACTGGGTGAATACATTGACCCTGTTATAGATGCAAAACTGCACAACAAGATTAAACTCTGGGAAATTTCAGAGGACGGTTTTGTTCTAAGACCAGGTAATTTATACTTAGGTTCTACGCTTGAATACACTGAAACCCACAACCACATACCTTTTATCGATGGTAAGTCTAGTACTGGCAGGCTTGGTATAGACATACATGCAACTGCCGGTAAAGGCGATGCTGGTTTTTGTGGGTACTGGACACTTGAAATCTCAAGTACAAAACCTGTACGAATCTATGCAGGCATGCCAATAGGACAGCTAATTTATTATGTTATCGATGGGTTTGTAAAAAACCCATATAACAAAAAACAAAATGCTAAATATTCTGGCCAAGGCAAAGACCCAGTAGAAAGTATGATGTGGAAGAATTTTTTACCGAAAAATTAAAATCATTTGCATATTAAAAAACATTCCGCAAAATAACTTTTAGTAAAATCAAAAATAATAAAACCAGTTACTGTAAGTAGCAGGTTTTTTTATTTTTATTCTGCAATTTATTTAAAATAAACACTCGAACCAACAAAATAAAACACCCCATATCGGGGTATTTTATTTTGTTTTATTCTACTACCGTGATACCTGCAGAACGTGCAGAACCTTCGATAATCTTCATAGCACCTTCTATGTCTTTGGCATTAAGGTCAGGCATTTTAAGTTCGGCAATTTCACGTATTTGAGCTTTTGTTATTTTGCCTACTTTTGATGTGTTTGGTTTACCAGAACCTTTTTCAATACCAGCAGCTTTTAGTATAAGACCATGAGCTGGAGGAGTTGTAACACGAAAATCGTATGAACGGTCTTCGTAAACTTCTAGTTTTACACCAACAATGTTACCTGCGAGTGCCTGTGTAGCGGCGTTAAATTTAGTACAAAAATCTTGAATGTTAACACCGGCTTGACCTAAAGCAGGGCCCAACGGTGGAGTTGGGGTAGCTTTAGCAGCAGGAATTTGAAGTTTTACTTTCTTTAATATTTTCTTTGCGGCCATAAAATTTATATATATTACTTAATATTGAAGCTATGCGTAACAGGATGTACTATACCTTATAACTTTCTCATTTGCAAGAAGTCTAATTCTACTGGTGTTTCGCGGCCGAACATAGACACAAGCACCTTTACTTTACCACGTTCACGGTCTACGTCTTCTACTTTACCTTCTAAGTCTTTAAATGGGCCTTCGGTAATTATAATTAGTTCCCCTGGAGTTACGTCCATAGCATGGCGTGGAGCACCTTCTTCGCCACCACGGAACAAAAATGCTAGTTCGGCTTCAGTTAGTGGTACTGGGTTTACACCAGAACCTACGAAACCTGTAACACGAGGTGTGTTACGTACAACGAACCATGAATCGTCATCTACTATCATGTCTACCAAAATATACCCAGGGTATATTTTTTCTTCTACTTCTACACGTTTACCATGTTTTATTTTTATTTTCTTTTCAGTTGGAACTACAACATCAAAAATTTTATCACTAACACCCAACGATTCTATACGTTGTTTTAAGTTTCGCAATACGGCATTTTCGTAACCAGAATATGTATGTATTGCATACCATTTACGTGCGCCTTGTGTGTCTTGTTTAGCCATAAATTAATTCTAAAAATTATCTATTAAGAATAAACGCTAGCGCTTGTGCAAAAACATAGTCTAGTGCACCTAGGAAATATGCAATAACAACTGACATAACAATAACAAGTATAGTTACGGTTATAACTTGTTTTCTAGTTGGCCAAACAACGTTTTTAAGTTCGTTTTTTGTATCTTTTATATAAGTAAACATGGTTTATACTACAATTTTATCTTTATAATATATGGTTCGTTTTTCGCATTTTTAAAAGGCCTCTCGGCCCCCATATGTTTGTATTATATCATACCCCATAAAACAACGCAAGTATAAAAATACCCTTTATACAAAGGGTATTTTTATACTAAATTCCATGGTTTTTATCTAATTTCGTAAGATATTGTTACGTTTGAAGTAATCTTGTTTTCCCCTGCTGAAATGTTTGTTGTCGGTGCTGGGGCAGACACAGCCTTAGCGTCGTACATCATACCGCCAGATTCACGATAAACTGGGTTTGCGTAACCGTCTTCATTAAAGCTTACTATGCGTACAAGGTGTACACCTAGGTCACGCGCTAGTACTTCAGCTTTTGACTTTGCGTCGTCTATGGCTATTTTACGAGCTTCTGCACGTAGTGCTTCGTCGTTGTCTATTTGTAAATTTGGACCAGAAATATCTACAGAACCAAGTTTACTTAATGCATCATAAACAGCACCTGCGTCGTCTACATTGCGTACCTTTATAACAAGTTGTTCGTTTGTTGTATAACCAACGATAACATTTTTACCTTCTGGTTGTGGGCAAGGCGCCATAACACAGTATATAGTAGACTGTTTGTATTCGTATTTAGGGTTTGTGCTTATATATTCTGTTTTAATGTCTTTGTCAGCTATTTTAAAAGGTACTAATGCGTCTGTTATTTTTTTCTTTAAAACAGCTTGTTTTGTAACAGCATCTGCGCGAGTTGAACCTTCGCCGTTTATGTTTGCCGTTAGCACAGCTACGTCAGGTGTTGCATTAACTTCGCCCTTGCCTGTAAAACTAATTATGTTTACTGCAGGTGTGTCGTTACCTAGTAATCTAAATTTTTTAATCTCTGTACAAATTAGTGTTATAAAAAACACTGCTACTATACCAGCTAACACAAAGCTGGCTTTTAATATGTTTTGTTTTTGTTGTTCTGGTATCATATTTTGGTGTTATTATTCTAATATTTATATATTATAACACAAAAAGCTTTATTATTCGTACCTTAGCGCCTCTATTGGGTTTAGTTTTGCGGCATTTCTAGCCGGAAAAACTCCAAACCCTATACCAATAGCACAAGACACTGCCATAGCTACAACAACACCACGTACAGGTACAATATAGCTCCAGGCAAAGCCAAAAGCTTGTGCCCCACGCGCCACACCATATGCCAACAAAGCACCGAACAAAACACCGACAATACCACCTACAAAAGTCAAAAGAACTGCTTCAATCAAAAATTCAAATAATATTTTTCTATTTGTAGCACCGAGAGCTTTTTTCAAACCTACTTCAGCGGTACGTTCTGTAACAACAACATACATAATGTTCATTACACCAACACCACCAACTAACAAAGATATAGCGGCAATAGCCAACAGTAAAATCTGCGCAGCAGAAAGTATGGTTGCAAATGTACTAACATTTTGTTCCTGGGTTTGTACTTTAAAATCGTCTTTGGTTGGGTCTTTTATGTTGTGGTTACTGCGTAACACGTCAGCAATGTCGGCAGACGTAGTGTCAGCAATGGTGTTGTCTGCCAACGATGCTATCAAGTAGAAATAGTAATCTATACCAAGTATTTTTTTCTGCAATGTAGAAGCTGGTATAAAAACCTCGTCGTCTTCGCTTACACCACCTAAACCGCCCTTAGGTGCATATACACCAACAACCGAAAAAGAATAGTCGCCTACACGTATAGTTTTACCTAGTGGGTCTTGTAACCCAAACAAATTATCTGCCAAACTACTGCCTAACACTGCAACTTGGGCCAAAGACCTGTCTTCGTCTTTGGTGTAACCACGGCCTTTTGCTATTACACCTTTGTCTATATCAAAACGTTCTGCATCAGCACCCATTACGTATGCGCTTTTTATAACATTGTCGTACGATACTGTTACTTGGCCAGTAGACAGACCATAAACACCAACAACATTAGGTAATCTACTAATGTCAGTTACATCTTTTTTCTTCAATGTTGTTATAGCTACACCTTGGTTTGCTTGGTCGGCCCCACTGCTACCGTTTGCACGACGTTTAGTGTCTGGTGGAACTTGAGTTTGTATAGTTATGGTATTAGTACCTATTTGGTCAACTTGTGTATTTATATATGACTTAAAACCTTCACCTGCTGACACAACTAAAACAACAACAGCAATACCAATGACAATACCCAACATGGTTAGGGCTGTTCTAGACTTTGATGCGGTTAGTCCGCGTATAGCTTGGTTAAATATATGCATAAATTATTCTTTGCGTAATGCTTCTATAGGGTTTAGTTTCGACGCTTTTATAGCTGGGTATAGACCAAACACCACACCAGTAGCAACAGACACACCCAGAGCAAGCCCTATAGCTGTAGGTGAAATAATAAACGCCCAGTCATAACCTGCATAACGCACGCCCACAGTAATAAGCAACGAAATCAACACCCCAAACACAATACCAACAACACCACCAGAAACAGTTAGCAATATTGCTTCTAATAAAAACTGGTTACGAATACGTTTACCTGTTGCACCTATTGCCTTGCGTAAACCTATTTCACGAGTACGTTCTGTAACAGTAACTAACATTATATTCATAATACCAATACCCCCAACAACCAACGCAACTGAAGCCATAACACCAAGGAACATACGCAACCCGTCAGTTATACCACTTAAGACTTTTATTAATTCTGCTGTACTACGAACTGAAAAGTCGTCACCTTCTGGTATGTTACGAATATTATGTTCGCGACGTAAAACATTTTCCATATCAGATATAGTTTGGTCTATGTATGCAACGTCATCTACCTTTACACGTAAAAATTCTAAATGGTTAATTCCTAGCAACTGACGTTGGCCTACTAAAATAGGTATATATATTTGGTCGTCTTGGTTTTGAAAAAACACAGTACCTTGAGGTTCTGCAACACCTACAACGTGCAGTAAAACACTGGTTGTTTGTACACCGTCAGTCCGTGTAACTTTTATAATTTTACCAAGAGCTTCCCCTGTACCAAACAAAGCAGTACGCACGTCAGAACCCAATACTGCAACCTGTGCACCTGTAGCACCTTCGTCGATAGAAAAAAACCGACCTTCAGATATAGGCATATTCTGAACATACGGGTATTCGCCATTAGTTGCAGAAAACTGAGTGTCTACACTTTCACGCCCAGCAACAACCGTGGCACTACCACGCACTAATGGTGCAAAATATGTAGCATGAGGCACAGAACCAGTGTCTTTTAAGGCAGTAACATCGTGCATTGTTAATGTAGTTATACGCACACCTAACACCGAAGCAGGAGGACCGTTTTCATTACTTTTACCGGGCGAAACAGCAATAATGTTTGAACCAAATTTACTTACCTGACCTACTATTAACTGCTGGGCACCAGCACCTAAAGAAACAATAACAATAACCCCCGCCACACCAATAACGATACCCAACATAGTTAAAAAAGTTCGACTTTTTCGAGCACGAAAACCTTTTAAAGTTTGTGTTATGTTGGCGCGTAGATTGTGCATATTAATCTTCGGTTACTATGTTCTGAGCCCTTTTTTGGTTAGACACTGTTTCGTCAGATTCTATTTTACCATCGCGTACAAAAATAATACGTTTAGCATGTTCAGCAACAGACCGGTCATGTGTAACTAATATAATAGTTTTACCTTGGTCGTTTAAATTTTGCAGTATATGCATTACAGTTGCACCACTTTTAGAATCCAAGTTACCTGTTGGTTCGTCAGCAAATATAACCGCTGGGTTGTTAACCAAAGCACGTGCAATGGCTACACGTTGTTTTTGTCCACCAGAAATTTGGTTAGACATGTAGTTCATGCGGTGTTGTAAACCAACTGCAATCAATGCGTTTTCAGCTGGAGTTTTGGTGTCTTTTACGGTGTCGTCATACAATAAAGGTAAGGAAACATTTTCAAGCACTGTTGTACGTGGCAGCAGATTAAAAGACTGAAACACAAAACCAATTCTTTTGTTGCGTATCAACGCTAGTTCGTCGTCTGAAAAAGTTGTTGTGTCTGTACCATCAAAATAATATGTTCCACTAGTTGGACGGTCTAAAAAACCCAGTATGTGCATCAAGGTAGATTTACCAGAACCAGACGGACCCATTATGGCAATAAATTCGCCTTCTTTAACATTTATATTAATATCAAAAAGCACAGGTGTGTCTATACCCCCTTCGTGGTAAACTTTTTCAATATTAGTAAGCTGTATTAGATTCATTTATTTTAAATTTGTTTTAGATTCACCCACCACTTGGTCGCCTGCTTGTAACCCGCTTACTACTTCTACAAAACCACCATCAGCATTTAAACCAAGACTTATTTCACGTTCTTCTGTTGTATGTTTTTTAGTATTAGTTAACACAACAACGTATTTCTTACCATCTTTTTCACGAACAAATCTAGCAGGTATTGCAACTACACCATTTTTCTGTGTAACTAATATTGTCATACTTGCTGTCATACCTGGACGTACAACAACTGTACCATCTAGTGCAACTTTAACTTTGTAGTTTACAACCCCTGAAACAAGTGTCGAAGAAATATCTATAGAAGTTACAGAACCCTTATAAGAAACTTCTGGACCAGTCGCGTCAAAGAAAACAGTTACAGGTTGACCAACAACAACATCACTAATATTTGCTTCATTTATATTTGCTTCTACATAAAGGTGGTCTACGTCTTGTAGAGTCATTACACTTTTCAAAGCTTGGGCAAGATCACCGACATGTGCATCTATTTTAGTTATAGTTCCATCGGCAGGGGCACGTAAAATACGTTTTTCCAAAGTTGCTACAGCATTTTGGTAGTTACCTTCTGCTGTAAGTATGTTTGCCTCGGCCACGGCCATGTCTGTTGTTCTTGCTTTTGAAACCTTAAGGTCGTAGTCTGCTTGACGTGAAGCCACAACTGCTTTTGCACTAGCTATAGCAGTGTCCTTAGCAGCAACAGCAGCTAAGTATGCATTATAATTTGTAACATAAGTAGATGCTTGTTTGTTAGGAACTGAAACTACCCAGTTTATACCTGAAGTTGTTGTTGCTGGAAACTGTATAAACAAACCTCTGCTACCCATAGGCACAGGTGCAGTAGAAGAAGCAATACCCGAAGCAGATTCTAATCCGTAAGTAGAAAAATAATTACCAGAACCAGTTGCATAAACACTTACGTTATATACACCTTCTTCGTCACTAGTATATGCACCAGAAATAGTAGGTGCAGTAGCAGAAGATATAACTCCAGGTGCCAGTTCTGCTACCAACCCAGTGCTTAGGTATGCACGTTTTGCGTTTTCTACTATTGTTGTTTGTTGGTCTATAGTTCTAGCTAAATCTGCTTTTGCGTTTTCTAATGCAGTTTTAACAACGGTTAGTTCTGCATCGGTTGCACCTTCTAGTAACTTTTGGTAGTTAGCTTGGGCAACTCGTAGTTGACCCAGTGCAGATGTTACAGCAGCGGCTTCGTTACCTTGTTCTAAACGTGCCAACACTGTACCTTTTTTAACTTTTTGTCCGACACTAACAGGTATGTCATGTATAACACCACTAGCAATAAAAGACATAGACAAATCTGTACTACTTGTTACCTGCCCTGTTGCTAATACTGTTTTTTGCAAATCTTTAACTTCAGCTGTAACCAAAGTTTCTGTTATAGGTTTTGGTTTAAAAATAAAATACAAAATTATACATAGTATAATACCCAAAACAACAAACCATTTGTTTCTTTTACTAGACCAGAACAATTTTAATTTTTCGGTAAACGACATATGTATAATTTATATTTTAATTATTTAATTTCTTTTAATGTTATTTCGAAAACCAAGTTAGTGTTTGGTTTTATAACAGAACCAGCACCATGCGCACCATAACCAAGTTCGCTTGGTATAAATACACGACGTGTTTCGCCAACTTTCATACCTGTCATACCTCGGTCAAAACCTACTATTAAGCCTGGTGCACCGACAACCATTGGTGGTAGTGTACCTTGGTCAAAAACTGTTCCGTCTTCTAACATGCCTTTATAAGAAACCAAAATACTGTCGCCCACTTTACTAACAGCTGTACCTGCACCTTCGGCAAGCATTGTTATTTTAAGTCCGTCTTGTCTTTCTACTGTTTCATTTAATTTTGTTGGGTATTCCATATTTTTTTTAATATTATTATCTATTGGTTTTAATTTTGGGTTTACATTAGCATTTGCTGGGTTGCTTCCTGTGGGTGGGCTTACTGTGTCTGTATTAATATTTTCAGAATTAATAGGATTAATATTACTTTCAGAACTAGATTTATACCTAGAAACACCTATAATAACCAGAATTGTCAAAACAATAACTCCTAAAATCCAGATTGTTGTTTTATTATCATTATTCATAGTACTTTATTATAAATTATTAATATTATCTATATATTATAGCATATTTTTATATTATATGTATTATATATAATATGGATAAATTTATTGAATGGTTTGACACAACAATGACATCTGGCACTGAAAAACTAGGTGGCGTTGCCAATGTTATTTTAACAATAATTGCAAAAGCTATTGAACTAATACTTTTTGCCATACTGGCTGTGTTTTTTATTCCATCTTTTCTTATTGTTACATACCTAAACAAAACTTGGGGTACATTACTGACAAAATTATTTAAATTGTAATTATTTTAAAATATACTTTTTAATAACTTTTATTAAAAAAGGTATTATAACAACAACCATTGCCATAAGGACAACCACAAACAACTCTAGGTTTTTTATATCTACAGTGTTACCAAAATAGTAGCCCACCATAACAACTATTGGCACCCAAACCAAACCACCAACTATACTAAAAAACGTATATTTAGTTTTTTTCATATGCGACACACCTGCTAAAAAAGGCGCTATGGTACGAACAACAGGTACAAAACGCGAAAAGAAAACAGCTGACGAACCATAAGAATTAAAAAACTTTTCAGATTTGTCAAAATGTTCTGGTTTAATTTTTTTTGTATAACCACGATGCATCCATTTTTTACCAAAATACGCACCTAGTGCATACCCGACAATATTACCAAAAACAGCACCAGCAATAAGAAACGGCAAAAGTATACGCGGGTCCAATGTACCCTGCGACACATACAAACCTAAAGAAAACAACAAACTGTCGCCGGGCAAGAAAAAGAAAAATATAACTGCAGATTCTAAAAACAATATTGCACCAACAGCAATATAGATAGTTTCAGGGGTAAGTGAATTTAAAAATTGAGTTAACACTGTCGTATTATATCATAACCAAAAATAAAAAAGCCCCCGCTAAGGAAGCTGTTTTATTTTTTACAAATTATTGCATTGCTGCTTTTAATGTTGCCTTTGCTGTTTCCATAATTGCCTTGAATGCATCTTCGGCAGCTTTTACGGCGGCATCACGAATTTTCTTAGCTGTTTCTATAGAAGTTTCTGTTACAAGAGCCTTGCGTGCTGTGTCTAATGCAGTACGAGCAGTTTTTACAGATTCTTTGTATGTTTTTTGTGCATCTGCACTGCTTATACC